>DATEEG010000197.1:0-5991 GCA_035281305.1 Acidimicrobiia bacterium
GTCGGCCAGCAGCTTCTTGATCGCCACTTCCGGCCCGGGCGATCGCCCCGCGATCAGACTGGACACGACCCGATAACCGAGCAGACGCAGAATCTCGGACTCGATATGAATCGATGCCGCCCGATCGCGCCCGATCACATCGAGCTTGCCGCCGAGATCCGCCAGAACCGACGCCGTCGTCGGCCCCATGCCCCACAGAACACCGCCGGTGGAAAGTGACACCCGCTCGTTCCCCAGGGTGACCTTGGCCAGGCGCCAGCCCTCGTTCACCTCTCCGACAAGGTGGTTCGCCGGAATCCGAGCATTGTCGAAGAACACCTCGGTGAAGTGAGAGCGTCCGGTCATCTCTCGGATTGGTCGGACATCGATTCCGTCCTGACGCATCGGGCACAGGAAGAAGCTGATCCCCCGGTGTCTGGCTGCCACCGGGTCGGTCCGGGCCAGGAGGATTCCGTAGTCGGCCTCTTCCGCCCACGTCGTCCAGACCTTCTGACCGTTGACGATCCAATCTTGCCCGTCCTGTTCCGCCCGGGTCATGACTCCGGCGAGGTCGGAACCGGCTCCCGGCTCGGAGAACAACTGGCACCAGAACTCCTCTCCCCGTAAGAGGGGCCACAGAAACCGCTCTTTCTGCCAGTCGTCCCCGGCGGCGAGGATGGTCGGGCCGGCCCAGCCAATGCCGATCGGGTTGTGGTGATGAGGATCGATCCCCGCTGCCTCGAGTTCATCGTCGAGGATCAATTGGTGAACGGTGTCGGCCGCCAACCCCCACGGTGCCGGCCAGGCCGGCGCCACGTAACCCGCTTCGGCCAGGTCTGCGGGAGACGGAGAGGGATGGGCCGACAACCAGCGGCGCACGGCCGCTCGGCGGGGGTCGTTGGGGCCGGGAAGGTTGAGGTCCATGAGGTGCAAGCTAACCATCCGCCCTGCTTCCATGTCCCGATGTCAGATTCTGTTCGCACGCCAGGTGATGAAACGCACGGGCCCATGACGGCTGAGGACTTCCGGCGACGCGCCCATGAAGTGGTGGATTGGGTGGCCGACTACCTGGAAGGGGTCGAAAACCTGCCCATAGTCCCCAACGTCAAACCGGGCGACATCATGGGTCTTCTCGCCGACCACGCCCCGGAGCAGGCGGAGCCGTTCGACGACATCTTGGCGGACCTCGATCGAGTGGTTAAGCCGGGTCTCACCGGATGGCAGCATCCTGGGTGGTTCGCTTTCTTTCCCGGCAACATCTCGCCACCGGCGATCCTGGCCGAGATCGCTGCCTCCGGCCTTGGCCAGCAAGGGATGCTATGGGCGACGAGCCCGGTCTCGACCGAGATCGAGATGCGGGTGCTGGATTGGCTGGTCGAGTTGTTGGGGCTGCCGGAGCCCTGGATGATGGCGGGACCGGGGGGCGGTGTCATCCAAACCACCGCATCGGACTCAACCCACACGGCACTGGTGGTCGCACGTCACCTCAAGTCCGAGTTGGCGAGCCTCGACAGCATCGTCGCCTACACGAGTTCCCAATCTCATTCTTCGATCGAGAAAGGCGCCAGGGTGGCGGGATACCGCCACATCAGGACGATCGGCGTCGACGCCTCGTTCGCCATGGATCCGGACCAACTCGAGTCAGCCATCGCCACCGATCTGAAACAGGGTCGAGTGCCTGCGTTCGTCTGCTCGACCGTCGGAACGACCGGAACCACGGCTGTCGACCCGGTGCGGGCGATCGGGGCTATAGCCCGCCGCCACGGCATGTGGCACCACGTCGATGCCGCCTTCGCCGGCAGCGCGATGATCTGCCCGGAGTTCCGTCAGTATCAACCCGGGCTGGACCTGGTCGACAGCTACGTTTTCAACCCTCACAAGTGGCTTCTGACGAACGTCGACTGCTCCGTCCTCTATGTAGCCGATCGCACGCCGCTGCTGGCGACGATGAGCATCCTCCCCCCCTACCTCCGGGGCGCCGCCGCCGGGACAGGAAAAGTGGTCGACTACCGGGACTGGCATGTCGCCCTCGGGCGTCGTTTTCGATCCCTGAAGCTGTGGTGGGTGCTCCGCGCCTACGGCGCCGAAGGGCTTCGTTCGATGATTCGGGACCACGTTCGGCTGGCCCGGGGGTTTGCGAGTCGGGTCTCTGATCATCCGAAACTGGAGTTGATCGCTCCGGTGCCGTTCTCGCTGGTGTGCTTTCGCCACGTGGACGGCGACGACGCCACCACCCGGCTGGTGCAAGCCATCAACGACTCCGGGCACTCATACGTCACTGCCTCAGTGATCGACGGACGGTCCTTCATTCGGGTCTCGATCGGCCAGACGAGGACGAATGCCACCCACGTCGATCGGTTGTGGGAGCTAGTGGCCGCGGAAGCCTGACGGCAGGCGGCAGGCGGAAGTCGGAAGGCGGAAGCTTCCGCCTTCCGACTTCGAACCTCTTCTATCCGTCGGCGGGGCGGGCTCCCAGGGTCACGGTCAGCGTGATCGATTCGCCGTCCCGTATCACATCGAGCACGACGGAGTCGTCGGGGCTGTAGCTACGGATCCGGCCGGCCAGATCGGTCATCGACCTGACACCGAGAGCGTCGACGGCGGTCACGAGGTCGCCGACCTGGAGGCCGGAAGCGGCTGCCGGGCCGGAGGCGACTACCTCGGTGATCAGAGCACCGGCCTGATCTCCAGTGGCATCTTCGCCGGTGACGCCCAGGTACGCGGTTTCGATAGGAGTCCCGGCAACGATCCGCTGGGCGATGCCGTGGGCAACGGATATAGGTACTGCGAAGCCCACGCCGCTGTTGCTGCCGGTCTGGGTGAAGATCTCTATGTTCACGCCGATCACCCGGCCTTGACGATCGGCCAGGGCCCCGCCCGAGTTGCCGGGATTGATCGAGGCATCGGTCTGAATCAGGACCTGCACCGAGTTGATGCTGGCAACAGGGCGGTCAACTGCGCTTACGACACCGGAAGTGACGGTTTGTTCGAGGCCCCAGGGGCTTCCGAGGGCCACTGCCAGCTGTCCAACCACCAGCGGCTCATCCAGAGCAAGCGGCGCCACCGGTGTGTCATTGGTGTCGACTTCGATGACGGCGACATCGTGGACGGTGTCCGTGCCCAGAACCGTGCCCTGAGATTGATTGCCGTCGGCGAAACGCACTGCCACGCTGTTGGATCCTTCGACGACATGGGCCGCGGTCAGCACATACCCTTCCTCGTACACGAACCCGGAGCCGAGCCCGAACCCTGCTTCGATCTGGACCATCGACGGGAGAAGGGCGGCGGCAACCTCGGCAACCGGTTCGTCCCCTTCGAGCACGACCTGGCTGGTGCCGACCGCGGTGGTCGATGTGACTTCGTTACTGGCAGCGACGGTATCGGCGCCGTCCACCAGGAGGCCGATGCCGAACCCACCCGCAACGAGCAGCCCCCCCAGCAGAGCGGCCAGGAGCCGACTAGGACCTCTGGGTGCCGGTGGGGGTGGAGGTGGAATGACCGGAGCTGCGAGCAGGGGTGGCTCCTCGTATGAGATCGTCGGCTCCAGTGACGACGGCGGCAGTTCCGAGGTCGCTCCCTCGGTTTCGTCAGGTCGGTTGGTTCCCAGCACGTCGTTACCTCCAAGAAATCGTTGTCTGCAATCAAAGTATCGGCCCGGCTCTAAAAGAGCGGTTAAGAGAATCTGCGACCCTATGGCACTGGGTTTTCGTTGGGGGGAGGGCCGGTGGTGCGATCGGTCGGGAGCCAGATGACCGTTGTGCTGCCCCCGCCTGGGGACTGCCGGGAATACACCGTGAACGTCCCGCCGTGAAGGTGTGCGACCTGCTCGACGATGCTCAAACCCAAGCCCGACCCGCTTCGGGTCAGGTCAAAACCGGGCCCCTGGTCTGCCACGGCCAGGTAGGCCCAGCCATCGACCTGTCCCGACGCAATTCGAAGATCCGAACCGGGGGGCGCCACCTTCAATGCGTTGTCGATCAGGTTGCCGAGTGCGCGAGTCAACGAAACCGGCTCGGCTTGAACCGTGGCCGACTCGGAGGCCACCGCCAGCGCTACGGCGGTGGTGGCGGCGGAAGCGTTTATGTCCCCCGCCACTTCGGCCGTCAGGCCAGCCAGGTCGACGGTGACCATGGCCGCCTGACCGTTCTGAAAGCGGGCGGCAGCCAGGAGGTCGTCAATCATCGAACCCATGCGCTCGGCGTTGCGAACGACTATTTCGCCGGTGGCCTTCCATTCCTCCACTGTCGGAGTCGGGTCATCCAGGGCAACCTCGACGTTGCTGCGAATCACGGACAACGGGGTTCGCAGATCATGCGATGTATCGGCCAGGAATTGCCGTTGCGACTTGAAGGCGCCTTCCAATCGGTCGAGCATCCCGTCGAAAGTCGACGCGAGTCGAGTCAATTCGTCATCAGGACCGGGCAGGGCGATGCGACGCGAAAGGTCGGATGCCTCGATCTCGCGGGCTACCTGGCTGATCCGATCGACCGGTGCGAGGGCCCGCCCGGCGATGACCCAGCCCACCACCAGGCTGATGAGGAAAAGCAAAGCGATCGCCAGGAGCGTGTACCTCGCGAGCTGGTCGAGCACGAACTGGTTGAACATGCTTTCGAGGGTTCTCACCTGCGCTTCCTCGAGGCGGGGGTCGACGATCAGCTGGAACTGCCCGAGTTGGACCTGCTGGCCTCGAATGACCAGACGGGTTTCGGTCTGACTGGTCAGCTGCCAGCGAACCGCAACGTAGAGCAAGGCGAGAATGATCCCCCCGAGGCCGAACACGACTGCCGAATACAGAGCCGACAATCGGAAGCGAATCGATCGGAAGACCTTGAAGCGCGACCACCTCGCCTTCATGGATCGACCGTCTCATGTGGCAGTGTCATTCGCCGGGCAGTTTCATTCGCCGGGCAGTTTCATTCGTTTGACAGCTTCATTGGGCCCCTTCGTCGGGCTTGGCCCTGAGGACATATCCGCGGCCGGCCACTGTTTCGAGCGGTTGCGGTTCGCCGAGCTTCTTGCGCAGGTTGGAAACCGTCACGCGGACGGTGTTGGTAAAGGGATCGGCCATCTCATCCCAAACGTGCTCGAGCAGGGTCTCCTGGGACAACACCTCGCCGGCATGAGCCATCAGATATTCGAGCAGAGAGAACTCCTTGGCGGTCAAGGCCAGGGGAACCTCACCGCGAGTGGCCTCGAACCGGGCCGGGTCGAGGGTGATGTCGCCGACACGCAAAATCGGCTGTCCGGCTTCCTCCCGTCGCAGCAAAGCCCGGGCTCGAGCCGCCAACTCGGCAAACGCGAATGGCTTGACCAGGTAGTCGTCGGCGCCGGCGTCGAGGCCGGCCACCCGGTCCTCGATGTCGTCGCGGGCGGTGAGCATCAGAACGCGGGGACGGTGCCCTTCGAAACTGGGCAGGTCGCCGAGGACCATCCGGCGGCACAACTCGAGTCCGGTTCCGTCTGGCAGGTTCCAGTCCAGGACGGCCAGGTCGTAGCCGCCTGATCGGAGTTTTTCTTCGGCGTGACCCGAGCCAAGGGCGACATCAACCGCATATCCCTGTCGGCGGAGGCCTCGCGCTATCGCATCGGCAAGGTCGCGCTCGTCTTCCACTACGAGAACGCGCATTCCCGGAACGCTAATGCAAAGGGCATAAGCAAGGCGTAAACCCCAACACGCCAAAGCCTCTGCACGAGTTAAATGCGGCGATGTCGTCGAAGGGGTTCTGGTCCAAGAGCGCCATGAAGCCGCGGGATTGGACCCGGTTTCGGGCCGTCCTGTTCGACCTCGACGGCGTTCTGACAGACACTGCCTCGATCCACTCGAAAGCCTGGAAGGCCACGTTTGACGATTTCCTCGAACTCCGGGCGGCGACCAACCGAACAGGTTTCGTCCCGTTCGACATCGAAGGTGATTATCGCCAGCACGTGGACGGTCGCCCTCGTTTCGAAGGCGTCGACAGGTTCCTGAGGTCACGTGGGATTGAACTTCCGTGGGGCCGACATGACGATCCG
>DATEEG010000198.1:0-9398 GCA_035281305.1 Acidimicrobiia bacterium
GAGCACCGTGATGGTCGTCGGTTCGGCGGTGAAGTTGCGGGCACCGGTCGCCTGGACGGTCCGGGTGGGCCCGCCGACCTGGGCGATGGTATGCGAGGTCGATGTTCCGGCCCCGGCCTGGGTGCAGGAGCACAGTTCGACGGTGACCGGCTCGGCGGATGATGTCACCCCGTCGAACGACACTCCGATCTCGGTGATCCTGATCAGCCCGTTGGCGGCGTTGATCACCGAAAGGATCGTTTTGGCGGTGGCGGCGGTGAGGGCGATGTCACCGTTCGATTCGACTGTGTAGCGGGCTGCCATGGGTTTCCTTTCAGAAGGTGGATGATCTGCCGACGGCTTGCAATTGGCTGACTGGGCGTCGGGTCGAGATGGGGGGGCCGTTGACCCATTCCTTGCGGGCGGCGTCGATCTCGGCTTCGGTGACGCCGGTCCCTTCGATGAACCAGGCTTCGATGCCGCGGCCGCTGAACGGGCGGTCGTCACTCTCCCGGTCCAAGAGCACCGCCGAGTAGAACGGGTTATCGCCCGAGGAGGCGTCGATGATCGGCGAAGCGTCGTCCTCTTCCCACATGTGCTCGTTGCCGCCGCCGACCTGGACCCATTCGGTGATCCGCTGCACGACGCTGGTGGCGATCGAACCGCCGTCGATGTGGGCGGGGCCGGTCCCGTCGCCTGACATCATCACCCATTCCGCCGATGTCAATAGACCGAGGATGTGCTTTTGCCCGGGGATCGTTACCCCGATGAAGTCTGTAGTAGCCGCGGTTGAGAAGAACGCCGACTCGGTCGCGATCGAGGTCGGGTAGAGACAGAAGTGGAAGATCTTGTTCCCAGTCCAGGTGGTGATCGCGCCAGCGGCCGGGTCGTATCCGAGGGAGAACAGAAATCGGCCGGTCGTGGCCTGAAAGCCGACAGGTGGGTCGGTCTCGTAGGTAGCCCCGGACGTTTTCATGATCAAATGGCGGCCATTGCCGGAGGCATCGGGGATCAGAAACAGGTTTTCCGCATCGACCGCACCCAACAGTCCCAGGTCGGATGCCCGGAAACAGGTGAAGTCCTGACCTGCCAGAGTCGGGGGTAGAACCGCTTCCTGAGCAACGGTAAAAGGCGACTTGGAGAGGGCACACCACGATGTACGGAGACGCTGGTTGGCGGCTCGCAGATTGACGGAGGCGAACTCGATCGACATGTTGTCGATGGCCGGGTCGGACGCGAAGGCTGAGTCGGGGATGCGGATCTGATAGGTCCGCTTAGCGATCCCTTGAGTGACCGGAAACTGTGATGAGGTCCACAGGGTGGTCGTCCCCTGTTTGACGGTGATGGTGACGTTGAAACCCTCAGTCGAGTTGGAGTCGCAACGCCAATGGATCCAAAAGCCCTTCTTCGCCCCAGGTCCGAGAGACATGTTGAAACCGCTGAAGATGAACGTGCCGGAGGCGAGCGACCCCAACTGGATATAGCACTCATCCGCATCGGACCAGGGTGGCGGTTCGTCAACCGCGGCAAAGGTGCCGTTGGTCAGTCCCGACGATGCGGTCGGGGCAACAAGGACTTTGGCCCAGTCGAAGGCCATCGGCTATCCCACCGTGAACGGGCAGATCACCTCGAACTCGTTGCCCGATTCGTCACCGACCACCCGGAACCGGAAGGTGAACGGCCCCGTGTAATCCTCGAACCGGTGGTTCGACTGGACGTGCTCCCAGTCTTTGCCCTCGGTCGGGGTGTGGGGCGGGATGTTGGAATGCTCCCAAACCGCCTGATCCTTGTAACGTCCGATCAGCCGCCCACGACGATCAGGGACAGAGAGGTAATACTCCCTGGTGGCGGTGAAATGCTCCGACGGTTTGACCTCCGACCGAACATCTAGTTCGACCCGGGCCTCGTCGAAGAGGACCACATCGGTGCCGTCGCATCGGAGCATCGTCACCGCGTGCGGATAGTCGAACACTCGCATCCCGATTGCGGTTATGGGCGCTGTCGGTTCGTTCACATGGTCGGCCTGGGAGGGGATCGCTATCGCGGTGAGGGCCAGGGCGAGCGCGACGAACAGCAGGCGGATCTTCATCGGTTGGCCTCCTTCAAAGGGTCAGGCTCAGGCAGAGCCCCAGAACCCGTTGGTCTGGTCGAAGTTGGCGGTGATGTCACCGCCGTTGGGTGTCACCGCGAAGTCGTGGTGGGTGAGCACGACAATGTTGGCGTCGGTACCGGCGGTGTTGTCGGCGTCGTAGCAGACGAGAAGCTTGTCCCACGTCTCCGACCCGGCCTGCGCCACCGCCGTCCACGTCTGATCGGCGTCGATCACCGCCTTGGCCGTATTGGCAGTGTCATCGACCGACGACGTAACCCCGGCTGCCGCGATCTGCTTGCGGGCATAGTTGGTCGAGGTCGCCTCGGTATTGCCGGCGGCGGCAATGAGGGCGTCAAGCTCGTCGTAGTTGTTGAGGGTGTCGTCGGCTTCCACCGCCTCCAACACGACGACCACCAGCCGGGAGTTGGCCCCGGCCAGTCCGAGAGCATCAGCGGCGTAGTAGCCGATCTTCCCCCGGGCAAAGTTCATGACTTGATTGGCCACGATTAGTTCCTTCCTGCTTTGAGTGCGTCCGTTCCAAACCGATCGATGAGCTTGAGATGTCCGAGCGCCAGGTGAAGCGACTCACCCTTCTTGATGAGGGTCGTTGCGAGCGGATAGGTGAAGACCTTCCCGCCCCAGACGAAAGCGAGCCGGGTGATCCGCTCCGCTTTCCGCGGTTGGAACACAACGTCGGAGGGATGGCCCATGTCGTCGAACATGACCGGGATCACCGTCACCAGACGGCCCCCGTCCCACAGCTGGCAACGCATCGGCCCCGAATCGTCAACCCTGGGTGGCCGGGAACGGGCCCGTTCACGTTCGATGGCAGGGTGGACCCGGACGACCTGATGGAAAGGGCGGCTCACGGATGGCCTTCGCATTCGTAATGGCGGCGCACCATGTACGAATCGGTGACAAGCCGGAGCACGGTCAACGTGGGAATGGCATCGTCCATTGCCGATACGACTTCCACCCGGTCCTCCTCGAGGAGGGGGGTCGAGTCATAGGGGAGATACAGATCTCCGGCGACCTGCTGATTCAGCTGCTCCCCGAAGGCGGCTTCCCCCGTCGCCCGTTTCCGGTAAAGGCATTCCCCGGTGTAGGGCGTCGAGGTGGTGTCGGTGTAGACCCCGGTGGTCGTGTTCAACGTCCGTCCGGTGACCCTGGTCACCGTGCAAGTGTCGGGGAAGTCGGCAAAGGTTCTCAACAGGGCAGCAGTGTCGACGAAGGTGCTCATGCGAAGCCCATCCCGAACCGCTTGTACACCTGCAACTGTTCACGTTCGTTGTCGACGAGGTACACGAACTGGGAGAGGCCGCCCCCGTCGAGGGTCATCGTCTCCCCCCCGGCAGTGGCATAGGTGATCGACCCTTGCCCTTCGACCGTCACGGACTGCACCCCACCCACCGTCACCCCGGCCGGGGTGGCTGCGTTGGCCGCTCCGAGCCGGAAGGCGCGGGCTACCACTTCGGCGCAGATGCTTCCCAGGTGAGCCAGTTCCGAGTCGTGGGTGCCGGCCAGATACCCACCGGTGTAGTCCACTTCTATCGCCTGGATCTTCCAGGTTTTCCACAACCGCTGATAGCCGCCCGACACCCGGATCACCTTGCCGTTGGCATACCAGACGTATTCGGTGGTGACGGTGAGTGCGGTCCCGTCCTCTTCGACAGTGGTGATCGCCGTCACCGGCCAATGGGTGAGGAAGATCGCCGGACGGCCTCCGTCGAACACTTCCGTGTAGTCGTCCGATTCCAACGCCCGGCCCACTTCGGCTTCGATCGTCGCCTGGGCGGCGGCGATCAGCGCGGTGACCACCGCGTCAGGTTCGGCGGTGATATCCCACTGCAGCCTCTTTTCGACATCGGCCTGGGTGCAGAGCATCAGCCGGTGATCTGCACCCAGGTGACCGTGTTGTCCTCAACGGTTTCGCCGTGCCCGGGCGCGGTCGGCTCGGCGGCGTCGGAGGTCCCGCCCACCGTGGCTTGGAGGACTTTCCCGGTGGCGACCTCGGTCACTATCGCTCCGGCGGCGTACACCGTCGCCGCGATCCAGGCTGGAGCGGTCAAGGGTCGGCCCATGTAGTCCAGGTTGCCGGCGATGCACACCCGGCCGAGGAAGTCCAGGGCGGGGTCGGTTGTGCCGGGGGTGGCGTTGGCGAGTAGGCGGAGCATGTGGTCCCGCCGTCGGAGTGTGGTTGCCATCTACTTGCCTTTCTTGGCCGTCTTCGAGGCCTTCTTGACAGGTTTCGCCGCCGCGGGTGCTTTCTCTGCAACCGGTGCCGCCTCTGCCTTGGTCGACTTCTCCTGTTGGGCGATACGCGTTTGGAGGCGCGCTACCCGGTCGGAGTCTCCTGAGGCTTCGGCAATTTCCAGGTTGCGACGCAAGGCGTTGAGCAACGGGTCGCGCATGTTTGTTCCTCCTTCGAGGGATGATCCCGAGCCCCTCCCCGATGATCGAGGAGGGGCTCGCACTGGATCAGGTGGCGGTGAGTTCGATGATTCCGCCGTCTTCGATCGTGAGCGGTGTGAAGTAGCCCGCGTAGGCGACTTGCACTCCGAGCACTGACGGTTCGACGGCTTGCAGCGATCCGATCCGCTGCTCGAACACCTCGATCGCCGCGGTGGAGAACAGGAACGCCTTGGTCGAGGCCAATCCGGCCGACATGACGACCTGCACACCGGAGACCCCGCCGACGACCCCTTGACCGAAGTTGCCGGCGAACAGCCCCTGGGACTGCCCGTTCTGCGGGTTGATCGGTGGGAACAGCGGACCGAACACTTCGAGCCGGTCGGGGGCGACTGCCAGGATCAACCGGCCCTGCCCCTTCATGGCTGCGAAAACGTCGGCGGCTGCGGCCCACACGGCGGCCGTGACAGTGGCAGCGGTCGGTGAAGCTCCGTAGCCGACCGCGGTGGCGGTGGAGGCATCGAGCTCGGTTCCGACTGCGGCTTCGGTCTTGATGGCGTACCGGGCGGCCAGGTCGTTGATGATGATGTCGAGGATCTGCGGCGTCGAGAAGTCGATGTTCTGCCGGGAGACGTTGACATATCCGCCGTAGGTCACCGCGGTGGCGGTCAGGCGGGTGATCGTCATCTTCTGGCTGTCGAGCTCGGCTTTCTCATCGGCTGCGGCGCCGGCGGTGCCTTGCACGTCGACCACAGTGCCCTGCGTTATACGGGGCCGGTGGAACGTCGCCCCGGGCAGATCCTGCACTCCAATGGCGGTCACCAGCGGCCGGGCGGCGTCGATGAAGTTAAGTACCGAACCGATGATCGGGTCGGGCACAACTCCCAAGTTGTCGCTCGTCTTCTGGTGCGCCGCGGCACGGTGGAACACTTCGAGTCGCTCGGAGGCGGGGCGGTCACCCAGCGCCGCCTTGTACGAATCGAGCAGATAGGCCCCGGCGGACCGGTACTCGATCGGTTGGCCGCTGGAACTGCCGTTCTTCCGGGCGACCGTGATCGCCTGGTCGAGAACCCGGGCCCGATCGGCGACCTGGGAGGCCAGGTCGGCGGTGGCTTCCAGCTCGTCGAGCTGGGCTTTGATTTCGCCCATCCGGTCGCGGGCGTTGGACAGGCTCGACTTTTCGCTCTCGTTGAGGTCACGCTCTGAGTCCTGTGCGTTGGCGATGAGGCCCTGCACGAAGACGTTGCGCTCTTCGAGTTCCTTTTCGAGACGCCGAATCATGGCGTCGTTGGCATGACTGTTCACGACTTCCTCCTTGGAAGTGGGTTGGTTGGAACAGCACGTCCAGCGACACCCGCTCGGTGTCGCACAGTCCCCGCACTCCGGGGGGTTGGTCCGTGAAGATCTAGGAGGACCGACCAAGCCGCGCGGCTGCCCACAGGAGCAGCTCGTCGCTTTGCAGTTCGTCCAGGATCGGTGTTGACGGCAGTGGACGTTCGTCCACCACCGTGAGCCCCGGCGATTCCGCTCGAACCGCCAGCACCTTGGCTCCGACATATACGGGGTTCTCCACCATCGCCAGATGGTCTAGAAAGCCCCGCAAGACTCTGCGCACCTTGGCACGCTTGTTGATCTGCACGTCGCTGAACGACTTGACGTAGTAGCCGACCGACGCCGAGATCATGTCTTCTTCGGCGAGGGCAAGGGTGTCGTCTCCCCGCGGCGTCTCAGCGATTCTGACCCTTGTCAAAAGTCCGTCGTGGTGCTCGGAGTCGAAATGGACAACTTTTCCAACGGTGTCGCCTTGGACATGTTCCCGATTCACCCGGATTCGCCCGGCATGATCCTCAATGCCCTTGAACGCGCCCCGGGCAAACACTTCGCGCCACAGTTCGCCCCGCCAGGGGACTTCGGCCTCCTGTTCCCACGGAACCGCGATCAGGTCGATAAGTCGAAGCTTGACATCGACGTCGGTCAGCGTCGATTTGCGTATTTCGATTTCGTTCACAAGGTGCCTCCTGTAAGAACGGTGGCGGGTGCTTCGCCTTTGAGGCGTTCGGCCGCGCGGACTTCCTCAGGGGTGACGATCCCGGCGGTGACCAGCTTCACCCAGGCTTCGGCCCTTTCGTTGAACGCGGGCCGGGAGTATTCGTCGCGGTTCAACTCGGCGGCCTGCCCGCGGGGAAGGGCCCAGTTAGAGAGCGCGGCCATCACCGTCGAGGCTTTCGGCCGGAGCGATGACCGGTCGTGATGGTCGAACCATGAAGAGACGTTGCTGTAAGTCATCGAATCACCGGAGGGAAGCCCGACCAGGGAGCGGGGCACTCCGATGAGATCAGCGATCCGGCCTTCGGTGAACTGTGCGATTTCGATCATCGCCATGTCTTTCGGCGACATTGCCTTGTGCGTCTTCAGCGAAGCTCCGCTGTCGAGCACGGGAGGGTGGCCCAGGTTGGCGGCCCGCGATGCGACCCACTGCTCGAGGAGGTCCTGGGCATCGTCGGGGGTCAGTTCTGCCTCCGTCTCCAACGTGTAGGCGGGGACACCGCCGGTCGAGACGACTTCACGGATGTACGTGGCAAGGACTCCGGCGGTAAGCATCCTTCCGCCGGCCGATTCCAACGGGCCGGCCCCGTGCGGCTTGTCGGTGGTCGACTTGTATCGGATGTGCAGAATCTCATCGGTTACGTCGGTGCCGCCGGGCCCGCCGAGGCGGTAGACCCGGCCGCCGCCCGCCATCTGCACATCGACCAGCCAGGGCGGCACCACCCGGAACCTCATCGGCCAACCGTCGGAAAAATACGCCAGGGGAAGAACGAAGGCCTCGCCCAGCATGTAATCCCAGAAGAGTTGTTTGGCGAACTCGTGCCACGAGGCGTAGACCAGCGGGTCGGGATTGGTCATCCACGACGAAGGTGTGGCGGTTTCACCGTTCACAGTCCGATAGACCGGCATGGTGGAAAGCACCGAAGCGTTGAGATCCAGGCAGGCCCAGGCGATGTCTACCAGTTCGTTGAACCGGGAGCCGAAATCCCAATTCGGCACGGACCATTCCGCCGGCCATCCCGACCAGGGGGAGGGGAGCACTCTTGGCAGGGCTCGGGTTTCGGTCGGTTCGAACCCGACCAGTGTCACGCCGTCGGGATCGCCCGGATTCCAATCGGGAACCCCGACCGACGTGCCCGGATTGGCGTTAGCGGTGATCCCCCCGGGGTCCCGGTTGAAAAGGTTCGACCAAAACCCCACTAGGCCTCCTTATAGACGTGGATGCGGGGAGGCCTCTTGGATGTCACCCCGGACAGGGCCAGGGTGGCCGCTTTCAGCGAGGTGACATCCACGCCGGAGACCGGCTCGGCCCACACCCAGCCGCCGTCCTTGCCCACGTCGCGGCGTTGGACCGCTTTCACCGCCCGATCCAGGGAGGTTTGGCCGAGGTGGCGGATAGTGCCGTTTTTGATCGTGTCCAACACTTCTCCGCACGCCTGCTGATATTCCCGGCCGGTGACCTGTTTCGTCTCCACCTTGGCTTCGGTCAGCGGACGGACGAACGCACCTTCCGGCGCGGCCGGGTTGACCCGGATCGGGATCTTCTTCCGCTTGTACAGATCCTCGAGGTAGCCGATCACCCAGTCGGTGCCGGGCCGCTCGTCCACCATGTCGATGTACAGGTCGCCGGAGGGGAGCCGCCCCGCCGAGGCGACGACGGCGCCCTGGTCGGAGACCGCCAGTCCGTAGCAGACGGAACGCAGGGCGGCCGGGTCCGAGATTGCCAGGTCGGCCCACTGGTCGTAGGGGAGGAACCCGCCTTCGTCTCCCGGATACGGATCCCACACGCAGAGATGCTCCCGGGCGAAAAGGGCCGGGCCCAGGGTTCGCAACTCCTCGGCCAGGAACGCCTCTTCGATCCGGTCGCCCAGCGCCGGGTTGGCTTTCCGCCACGCTTCCACGTCTTCGACGTTGGGCGGTGTGGAGAGGACTCGGCCGTCGCGGGACAGGTCGACCTCTTCGGCGGAATGTTCCAGCCAGGCGAACTCGCCGGCGTCGGAACCGGCCGCGGCCCGGATGGCACGCAGCCGCAACGACCACCACAGGTCGGACCGTTCCGCGATTCCCGCCGACCCGCAAAAGTTCGCCTGCGGATTCGGGTTGGCGGCCAGGATCGGCATCGACGACGCCAACTGTTCCGGCTGGGCGTGCTGGGCCTCATCGACGATGATCCGAGAAATGTCATCCAACCCTCGACCGCCACCTGCCGTCCGGGTCCGGTAGACGACGATCGCCCCGTTCGTCATCTCGATCGACTGGTCACCGTTCGCATATCTGACCTGGCGGATCAGCCGGCGCAAATCCCGATGCGACTCCAAATGGCCGACCAGGCGACGGTGGGCAGATTTCGCCGTCGGGATCTCATGGGCGGTGTGGACGATCCACTCGCCCCGCTGTGTCAACCCCCACGCCTCCACCACTTCGAGCTCGTCGCCCTTGCCGTTCTGCCGGGGCTCCGCCCTCCCCGTAGTCCGAGCCGCCCAACGCCCATCCCGGCCTTCGGCCATCATCAACTCGACCGCCAGACGCTGCGAACTGTCGAGCGTCTTCTTCGAGTAATGCTCCCACTGCTCTATCGCCGCATGGGCCTCATCGAGATTTACGACGCCGGGCGGGTGGACGAGAAGACTTGGAAGCGGCACGCTTGACTGCCAGCTTTTGGACAAGCGGCACCTCCTCGGACACCTCGAGCTTCTCCAACTCGGCGCCGATCAGCCGCCGCTCCCTGGCAATCGCCGCCGCCGCCGAACCCTCAGCCGCCCGCAACGCCTTCCCCAACAAGTCGTAATCAGCCCGCAACTCCGCCGCCCGATCCAACATCAGACCCCCTGGAATCGGGCCGGGGAATCGGCATGGAGAGAAAAGTCCAGAG
>DATEEG010000199.1:0-3097 GCA_035281305.1 Acidimicrobiia bacterium
CCGTCACCGGGCTCTCGCTCGAGCCCTGGAGCGCCAGCGGGCCTGGCGGGCGCTCACCGAAGCCGGGCGGATCGAACTGGAGAGTCTGGCCGGCGACCGCGTGTTCGTCGAACAAGGCTTGCTCGCGGCAGCTTTCGGTCACGATCAACCGCCGTCACTTCTGGATCACGGGTTCGCGCCGGAAGCGCCCCTTCCTCCTCCCAGCCCGGTGCCGCCTTCGGTCGCGATTGCCGAGGAAGCCCACTTGATCTGGCGTTGGATGACGTCGGGCAACGTCAAGGTGCTCGAATCGACCGGTCCGTTGACGCTGCCCGCAAGCCCGATCCCCCATCTGCGGGCCGCCTGACCTCCCCTACCATCGCCCGAGATCCAGTAGAGGTGATTCGGGGATGAGATTCGTCGTGAGGAAAGGCACCGACCCCGTTGCTCGCGCCGACACCACCATCCTCAAAGCCCTGGGCCTGCCGTTCGGAGGTGTTCTCAAGGCAGGGCGCACGCATTTCCTTGTTCAGGGAGGCGACCCCCCCGAATCGACCGCTCTCGAACTCGGCCCCATCACCCTGGCCAACGTCCAGACGAGCGAAGGACAGTCGATCGATGCCGCCCGGGCGGTTCTGGGTCCGGCCGAGTTGGTGGTGATCGACGTCGACAAGCTCGAAGTCGACCCCAAGCTGCTGGTCCGGGGTCTCCAGGGTCGTCCCCTGTCGAACGGCGACCGGGTCGAGGTGCCCGGCTCCTACCTTTCTCGCCCGGACGCCTTTGCTTTCACGGTGAAGGCAGTTGACCCGGCCGGCGCCGGCCTGATCGGAGCCGGGACGCGATTCGTCTCGAGGAGCGAGGACGGAAGTCTTGAAGACGGAAGGCGGAAGGCGGAAGACGGAAGTCCTGAAGACGGAAGGCGGAAGGCGGAAGGCGGAAGTCTTGAAGACGGAAGTCGGAAGGCGGAAGACGGAGGTCTTGAAGGCGGAAGCCAGGCCAAAGACTCGACGACCGCAGCGCCAGTCGCCACCGGCCCGACGACAGCCGAGGCGCTTCTCGCCGGCCTCGACGCCGAAAAGGATTTGCTCACTGGCTGGCTGTCGCTGCTCACCTCTCCCGACAACCTCCCTGCCACCTGGGGGCTTCCCCGAGTCGCGGGAGTCCTGTTGGAAGGACCGCACGGCTGCGGGAAGTCCGAACTCGTTGCGTCCGCGGCCGTCGAGTCGGGTGCCCGGGTTCACGAGGTCCTGGTCGACCAGGTCTTCAAGCCGGATCGACTGCTCGATCTCCTGGAGGCCGCGGTGAAGTCGAGCAGCGGGCCGACCGTGATCTTCGTCGACCGGCTAGAGGCCGTCGCGGGCGAAGAAGGGCTGGCGCCATTCAAGACGCAGGTGGGGGCGGTGCTCCGCTGGTTTCTGGATGCGGTTTCGGAAAAGATGGGCCTGGCGTGCGTGCTCGGCGTCAGTTCGCGAGCGAACCTCGACCCGGCCCTCGCCCAGAGCCCCCTCCTCCCCCGATCGCTCTCGATCCCCCCTCCCGATCTGAAACGTCGACGGCTTCTGTTCGAAGCCGCCCTGAACCTGGTCCCGACCGAGGACATCGATTACGACCTCCTGGCAGCTCGATCGGCCGGCTTCAGCGGGGCCGACGTCGTTGCCTCCGTCATTCACGCGTCGACCCGGCTCGCACGATCGGTCCGTTCCGGCCACCCCGGCAAGCTGACCACCGAAGACATCATGGAGGCCGTGAAGGCGACCACCCCTTCCCTGGGCTCGATCTCGCTCGGAGAAATGCCCAACTACGGCTTCGACAAGGTCGCCAATCTCGACGAGGTCAAGCAGCGTTTGATCGAGGCCGTGGTGTGGCCGGTCACCGAGCCTGATCGCTTCAAGTCGATGGGGATCGACCCTCCCCGCGGCATCCTTTTATACGGACCCCCCGGAACCGGCAAGACGTTTGTGATCCGCGCCCTGGCCCACGAGGCGGGCGCCGCCTTCTTTCCGGTGAAGGGGGCCGAGTTGCTGGACAAGTACGTGGGCGAGTCCGAGCGCGGCGTCCGTGAGGTGTTCGCCCGGGCCCGGGCTGCCGCCCCTTCGATCATCTTTTTCGACGAGATCGACGCCCTGGCTCCGGTCAGGGGCCGCTCCACAACCAACGTCACCGACTCGGTCGTAGCGGCTCTCCTCACCGAGATGGACGGCATCACGGATCGAGGCAACGTGGCAGTGATCGGAGCGACCAACCGGGCCGACCTCATCGATCCCGCACTGCTGCGGGCCGGGCGGTTCGAAACGCAGATAGAACTCGGCCTGCCGGATCCCAAGGCTCGCCGCGCCCTCATCGACCTGTCGGATGTGCCTTTTGCCCCCGAGGTCGACAAGCAGAAGTTGGCCGAGGTCACTGAAGGCATGTCGATGGCCGATCTCTCCGGGGTTCTGCGCGAATCGGCCCTGGCGGCCTTGCGAGCAGACCGCAACGCCAATCAGGTCAGCTGGGAGCACCTGCTGGGGGCCATCGAGCGCTGGCAGCGGAGCCGGGCCGCAGCTTCATAGCCGCCTTTCAAGACCCGAACTAAATCTGACTGCCCTATACCTTTTCGACCATGCAGCCGTCGCCGTCAACCCGTTGGCCGAACTCCGCCATCATCGTCGCAGTCGTCCTGGCGCTCCTCGTGCTCATACTCGGTGGATGGGCCGTGGTCGAGGCGGGGCGGATCTCTGATCTGGGTGAGCAGATCGAAGCCGCGAGATCTGACCTCGCTGAGGCCGAAGATCGGATCGCCGATCTCGAGGACCAACTCGAGGAAGCCGAATCCGGCGGCGACCTCTTCGGTGATGTTCCCGGAGGAGGCGACCTGGGCGACCTCCTCAGCGGACTGCTCGGAGGCGACACCGAAGGACTCGGCAGTCTGGAGGACCTCCTGGGCGCCCTTCTCGGCGGCGCCGATCTCGGGGAACTTGGTGATCCGGGTGACCTTGGCGACCTGGGGGGACTCCTCGGTGGTCTGGGCGCAAGCGGCTTCGGTTCGTGTCTCAGCGGCGCCGCTGGTTCCTACCCGATCAGGGACTCGTCGCTGGAGGCCCAGGTGGCCGACATCGCCGAGGCGGTAGAAGACCTG
>DATEEG010000200.1:0-3197 GCA_035281305.1 Acidimicrobiia bacterium
CATCCAATCCATCGTGGCGGCGCCTTCGTGGACCTCACCGATCTTGTAGTTGCGGCCGGTGTAGTAGAGGATGCGCTCGGTAAGAGTCGTTTTGCCCGCGTCGATGTGGGCCATGATCCCGATGTTTCGGGTTCGGCCCAAAGGAACCTGACGCAGGTTCGAAAGCGCGCTCTTGTCGTTGCTCATCTAGGTCGCTATTTCCTTGTCGTTCTTGTGTCGGTTCGCCCCCTCTGCGGTGGGCCAAGCGTCACAAGAAGGGTCCGTTACCAGCGGTAGTGGGCGAAGGCCTTGTTGGACTCCGCCATCTTGTGAATGTCTTCCTTGCGCTTGACGGCCGCACCGGAGTTGTTGGCGGCGTCGAGAATCTCATATGCGAGGCGCTCCCCCATGGTGTGCTCCTTGCGACGGCGAGCAAACCCCACCAGCCAGCGAATGGCGAGAGAGCCCGCCCGGCGGGGCGGTACCTCGACGGGGACCTGATACGAAGCGCCGCCCACCCGGCGGGAGCGAACCTCGACGTTGGGTCTGATGTTGTCGACCGCCCGCTTGAGGACGGTGACGGGGTCTTGCCCCGAGCGGCGCTCGACGATTTCGAGGGCGTCGTAAACGATCGTACGGGCGACGTCCTTCTTCCCCTTCCAGAGAACCTTGTTGATCACCTGGCTGACGAGGACGTTGCGGAATACCGGATCGGGCTCGATCTTTCGCTTCTGGGCAGGAGCTCTTCTCATCTACTTCTCCCTCTTGGCCCCGTAGCGGGAGCGAGCCTGCTTGCGGTTCTTGACCCCGGCGGCGTCGAGGGTGCCCCGAATCACCTTGTAGCGGACACCGGGCAGGTCGCGGACGCGACCCCCCCGAACCAGCACGATCGAGTGCTCCTGGAGGTTGTGACCCTCACCGGGGATGTAGGCAGTGACCTCGATCCCGTTGGAGAGACGCACGCGGCAGACCTTGCGAAGAGCCGAGTTCGGCTTCTTCGGGGTGACCGTGTACACGCGGGTGCAAACCCCCCGTCGCTGGGGAGCGCCGGCCAGGGCGGCCGTCTTCGCTTTCTTCACCTTTGGCTGCCTGCCCTCGCGGACAAGCTGCTCGATCGTCGGCATGTTGCTCCTGCTAGTGAGGCGGAATCGGGCCAAAACGCCCGCTTACGCGCACAATCGGCATCTGGACGCGCACGCCCAAATTGCCGACCCGTATGTTGGGTGACCCGCTCGTCCGGTTAGCTCCGGGGGGATCACTCCGCCTGGGAGCCCCCTAGGAACGGGGGATGAGGTCAAAGACCACGACGAAAGTATACGAGAACCGGATGCACTAGGTCAAAAAGCCCCGGGGTTAGGAGCTCGGATGAGCCCCGGTCGCCCCCACCGCCCTGGAGTCGGCCGCCTCGGGCGCCAGGGCCAGGAGGGGTGAACTAGCTCGAGGGGAGGGGTTCCGCTTCCGACGTCAGTCCCATCTGCTGCATCACAGCCAGGTTGTCGTAGCGATCCCACAACTCCGCCAACTTGCCACCCTTGAAGTGGTAGATGGTGATGCCCTCGATCGCCACCTGCTTGCCGGTGGGCGGGCCGTACTCTTCCGTCTTTCCCGTGTGGGTGCCGCGAACGGTGTAGCGGCTGACCACTTTGTCCCCTTCGGCGATGACGTCCTCGATTGTCACGCTCGTGTCCGGAAAGGCAGCCAGGTACGTGGCGAGGTACCGCTTGAATTCCTCCACCCCACGCACGTCGCCGTCGGGTTGGTGCGCTATCACTTCGTCCAGGAGGAGCTCTTCGATGAGATCGAGGCGCCCTTCGCCGTACACCTGGTCCCAGGCGCGACGCAACACGGCCTTGTTTGCTTCCGTGGACATGTTTCTTTGCGGGGCTCGCCCTTGGTTCAGCCTACCGACCGGGTCCGAGGGAAGCCTGGTTGAAGCCGGGGCCGGGCACCCCGCTCGTCACAGGATGCGATCGACGATGCCACGCAGGTAGCGGGCCTGGCCGGCGTGTTGGATGTTGTCGCTGATGACGCTCACCAGCCGCACGCCGACAGTGACCGGCGGGTCGAAGGAGCGATCGATGACGCGATCCAGTTCGGCGTCGTCGACTGTGTCGAGGTAGGCCGCTGACCGGGCTGCGATCGCCTCGTGATGGGCCAAAAGCAGCTCGGCATCGGGCGGGATCGCCGCCACCTCGTCGGGTCCATGGCCGCGACCGGTGTTGTGCGGGTCGGGACCCATCCCGAATCTCTGATGCCAGCCTTCGGTGATCCAGGCCTGCTCGATTCCGGCCGCGTCGGAGAGGTGCTCGTCCTGGATCCTGGTCAAATGCCAGGACAGCCAGGCGATGGAATTGGCACCGGGTTCGGGCCGGTAAGCGAGGCCGGCGGGTTCGGCGCCCGCAACCGATTGCCGCACCAGCTGGCTGATCCGTCCGAACGCCTCGAGGAAGACTTCGCTCGTATTCATGCTTGTTTGCGGACGGGATCACCCGTTCGGATCGTGCCCGGAACGATCACCCTGGCGTTGAAGCCCCGCAACCGGAGCTTGCGACCGGCCTCGGAGTTGACGAACCGTAGGGCATCCACCCCGAAGCGCTGCGAGAACTTCTGACACCCGGTATGGGGCATCTCCGACACCTCGATCACGGCTTCGCCGATCGCAATTCGGGATCCGCCGGGGACGTTGTCGGTGCTGATATCGAAGTCGAGGTAGAGCTGGTCGCCTGCCAGCTGCCACCGCCCTGGCTCGCCGGCGATCAGGGCGATAGCCCGTGCGCTCATGACGTTGATCTGGTTGTAAGGGTCGCGTTCGCCGTCAATCGTCGCGGTTCGCACTTTCCAGCTATCCCCGACGAGACCGTCGGTGAGGTCCAATTGGCCTGCCTCGAGCACCTCCCGTTCTCCTTCGGAAGGGCGGCGGACGATGAGCGACAGGACCCCCGAGTCGGCAGGCGCATCGATGATCCGGTCGATCCCGGCCTCGAGTTCGCTAATTGTGAAATGCCTCATGGACCTAGTTTTGCACTACCTGCCCGAACTCACGGCCTGATTTCCGAGCAGCGGATCAAGTGTCTTCGAGAACCGATTCCGGCGGAAGCAAGGTCTCCGGTACGAACCACCCGAGAATCGCGGCGCCGGTGATTCCGATGGTGGCTGCCAGGAAGCTGGCTGCCGCCAGCGACGCTGCCGAGGTGACGGCCGCGATCAGAACCGGTCCA
>DATEEG010000201.1:0-3259 GCA_035281305.1 Acidimicrobiia bacterium
TTGGTGACATTCGAGACGAGGGTCACGGCGATGCCAGCGGCGGCCAGAGCGGCGGCGGTACCTCCCGAGGACACAATTTCGACTCCGGCCCGACTCAGCCGGGCCCCGAACTCGACCAGGCCGGTCTTGTCATGGACCGAGATCAAAGCCCGCCGAACCGGAACGCGGGTCACGACCAGATCACCTTGCCATTGTCCACCGAGAGCCTGCCTTCACATAGCGCCCTCACCACCTGCGGATAGAGCTCGTGTTCTGTTACCTGAATCCGGGCGTGCAGCGATGCCTCGTCGTCGCCCGCGTTAACCGGGACCGCCCTCTGGGCGATGATGGGACCGTGATCGACGCGCTCGTCGACGAAGTGGACCGTAACCCCCGTTACCTGCACACCGGCCCGCAATGCCTGACCGACGGCATCAACCCCGGGAAAAGCCGGCAACAGCGACGGGTGGAGATTGAGAATTCGACCAGGGAATCGCCTCATCGCCTCAGGCCCGAGGATTCTCATGAATCCGGCCAGCACGAGGGCCTCCGCCCCCGCCTCCTCGGCGACGTCACAAATCTCCTTCGTGAACTTGACACGGTCGCCGTCATAACGAACCACCGCCGTCTCGATCGACGCTTCCCGAGCACGGGCCAGCGCCCGACAGTCAGCTACATCGCTGATCACAAGCTCGAGACCTGGAATCCCGGCGTCGATCAATGCCTGGAGGTTGCTACCGGAGCCGCTGGCAAGAACTGCGAGATCGATTGCGGACTCCTCTCGAGGGCGACCGGGGGACGATTGTCGCTCACCGGTGCGGGACGGTAGCCGACTACGGTGTAGCCATGGAAACCCCTCTTCAGAGAGCCTCGGCCGCAATTGTGGATCTGCTCGGTCTCGAGCACGACCCCGTTGCGATCACTTTCCACCAGACCGCCCCCAACGGCGCTACGAGGTACTTCGACGCCCCCATGTCCGAGCCCACTCTCGACGGCCGGGCGGGTCGGGTAGCGGCCTCCTGCGTCTTCTGGATGCACGGGCACGAGACCGCCTTCGCGACCCTTCCCGAAGATCACGGCAACTGCTCCGTCGGTCGCTTCACGCATGGTTTGGCGGGTGCCGCCGACATCATCGACAACTCCGATGTGGCCGCTTTGTTGGAAGTGGGATGGGTGACGATGGAGGCGTTTGATGGCGTGGCAGCGCTATCACGTCGGCCAGCCGCCATCAGCTATGGACCGCTTCGTGAAGCAAGCGCCATTCCCGACGTCGTGCTGCTGCGGCTTAGCCCACGCCAGATGATGGAGATCGCCGACGCGATACCCGTCGAGTTCTCGGGGAAACCGCAGTGCCAGATCCTCCCGCGGGCAGCCGACAAGAAAGTAGTGACAGCCTCGATGGGTTGTGCCCTGTCCCGAGCCCGCACCGGGATGAGCAACGATGAGCTCACGTGTGCCGTTCCCGGCGAGAGAATTGAAGAACTGGCCCAGGCCCTCACTTCCGTGGTCCGGGCCGACGATGCCGTGGTCGGCTACGCCGAAGCGGACCAGGGCCGGTTTTAAATCCCTCTTTAGCGCATCAAACGCGGCCGATAGGCCGCGTTTGATGCGCTAAAAGAGGGATTTCACTCCTTCAGGCCGAGGGCTCCGATGAAGGCAAGGACCGCGCCCACGTAGAAGACCAGGTTGGCGAGATTGTCGACCAAACCATCGGGGAAACTGAACCGGATGTCGGACAGCAATGCGACGGCTCCCGACAAACCGAGGAAGTAGCCAAGCACACGCTGGATGGTGCTTCCCCCCACCCCAGAGCCCAGACCGAGGATCGACATCAAGATCAACAAGGCCACGGCGACGTTGGTATTGCCGTAAGTGAACTCCCCCATGATGATGCCGAAGAGGACATGCCCCCCGACGATGATGATCGCGCCGATCATGAGGAGGCCGGCGGCACCCTTGGAGGGGGCCGCCGCACCCCGCTGAGCCGGCGGCTGCGCCGGCTGGTTTTCGCTGGTCAAGGTCTCTCCTCCCGCTGCAGTCCGGGACTATAAGAACCGGGAACGACCCGCGCCGGTCAGGGCTCCGTCCTCGTCCTACCAGGCTCCCCCGCCTCCCCCGCCCCCACCGCCACCGCCGCCGCCGGAGAAGCCACCGCCCCCGCCGCTACCCGACGATGGTGGCGAGAAGGCGCCGTTCAGAGCGGAGGTCAAACCGGAGAACGCGTTCTCGGTTCCTCCACCGGTGTAACCGTGGCCACCGAACCAGTAGATGCTGGACGTCGTCTCCAACTCGGCCGGAGCCCGCAATCGGGCTGCCTCCAGGACTTCCTCGGCGAGGCCGAAGCCGATGGCATACACGAGAAAGCGGTCCCACAGCGCCAGCGAAATGGCCGGGGCTTCCTCCAACCGGCTGAAGTCCTTCAGGTAACGCCGGAAGGCCGACCACCTGGCTGCTTCAAGGGCTCCAGCCGCTGTCCTCTTCACGTATCCGCGCCGCATTGCCGCGAATGTTCCGAGGATCAGGCCGTTGATGACGACCGACAGGATCAACAACGGAACCACTATTCGAGCCGCCGACCCCGAGAAGTTGGCGGCGAGGAAGAAGATGAAGAAAGCCAGAACGATCAAGACGCCTCCGGCAATCACGATCCGCGTCGTTCCCCGTCGATCGAGCATCTTGCGACTTTCCAGCGCCTTGATGGCCGTGGAACGGAAGCTCTGATAGCCGCTGGCGTTGGCGCTGGCGTCCTCCCTGATCCGGGTCCGGAACTCGCTCAGGGGCCTGGGCTCCCCGTCGAGGACCCGGGTGACAATCCCTAAGACGTGCGCCTCGTACAAACTGAGACCCTCCTCTTTCCCGGTGAGCGACAGCTCGAGGTCGCTGATGGTCTCCGAACGCAGGCCCGCCCAGGTTTCGCGTTCGACCTGGACCGGTTTGGCGGCCACCACCCCTCGACTGATCAGGTCGAACAGCGTGGCCGTGAACTGTTTCTCATCGATCTGACCCTGAGTGAGAAGCACACCAACCTCGGCGGGCGGAAGATCGGTCGGGGGCTCCTGTTCGTACTCGCGGTCGTAGTCCACTCGCGGCTCTCTCCCGTAGCGGAAATAGATGTAGATCACCCCTATCAGACCCGGACCAAACGTCAGCAAACCCAGGCCGATCACCAGGGCCCTGATCAGGCCGGCCTGGCGCCGGTCGGCAGCCGCGGCCTGTTCCTCCTCCGCGATGATGTCCGGACCGCGGTTGCCCTCGAAGACAGTTGCCCCGGAGGTTGAAG
>DATEEG010000202.1:0-4867 GCA_035281305.1 Acidimicrobiia bacterium
TTTTTCTTCTGGCGGATAGCGGATAGCGGATCGCGGATCGCGTTCCCCTCTTATTGGTCTACCAACTGCTCCACCAGCTCCGGGGGCATCAGCAGGACCAGAAGGGCCAGAAGGTTGAAGCCGGAGTGGATGAATATGGCCGGTCCCAACCGGTCCTTCCGCACTGTCACCCAGGCCATGATCATCCCCATCAGGAAGAACGTGGGAACGATGAGTAGGACTCCCCGGAGGAGATCCCCCGACAGGCCGAAGAGGTGAAAGCCGGCAAACACGAGAGCAGAAACGACCATTCCCACTGGTCGTCCGAACCCGCCCAATGCCTTGAGGAGAACACCTCGGAACATCACCTCCTCTGTGACCGGGGCGAGCACGGCAACCACGATGGCCATCGTGACTCTGGTACCGATGCCACCGAGTTGTCGGATCTGGTCGCTGACGATCTGGCCTGCCTCCCCCTCGCCGGCGAGGTTGGCGAGAGGCAGGAACAGAAGGGGAAGCGTTACCTGGAGGATCAGGCCGAGGCCTACATACCAGGCATCGGCGGGGGAAACCGAGAACCCCAGGGAAGTACTGCCTCCCCGCCGGCGAGCCAACGTCGCCAACGTCAGGATGTGCCCGCCATATTGACCCAGAGCGCTGGTCACGAGGAGGGCTTCATCACTCCAACCGAGTTGGAAACCCGCTGCGTAGAGGACTCCGCCGACCACCAGTCCGGCGATCATCACCAGAGCGAAGTCGCGTCCCCGCCAGGGGGTGGCCGGCGACGAATCGAGCGGCGGTGACTGAACGTCCATTCTCGGTGAGGATAAGAGGCGTCCCGCCTGACGACGAAGGGCTGCACCGGTCCCTTCTTGCGGCTGCCTTACAATCCACCCACGCGCTGGACAGGTGGAGGCCTTGATGGAGATTGATATCGGCATCGGAAAAACGGCTCGACAGGCTTACGGGTTGGACGACATCGCGATCGTCCCGAGCCGGCGAACCCGCGACCCCGACGATGTCGACATCAGCTGGCAGCTCGACGGTTTCCGTTTCGCCCTTCCGATGATGGGTTCGGCAATGGACGGCGCGCTGAGTCCCGGGACGGCCGCCACCATCGGTCACCTGGGCGGACTCGGCGTCTTGAACCTCGAAGGTCTCTGGACTCGTTACGAGGATCCCGAGCCGTACTTCGAAGAGATCGCCGAGCTCCCGGCGGAGAAGGCCACCCGCCGGATGCAGGAGATCTATCTGGAGCCGATCAAGGCGGAGCTGGTCGGCCAGCGCGTGGCCGAGATGAAGGCTGCGAAAATAATCACTGCCGCCAGCCTCACCCCGCAACGGGTTCGCGACCTGGCACCCATGGCGCTTGGTGCAGGTCTTGACATCCTGGTAATTCAAGGGACGGTTGTTTCGGCCGAGCACGTCTCGACCAGGGCCGAGCCGCTCAATCTCAAGCAGTTCATCGCCGATTGTGACGCCCCCGTCATCGTCGGAGGGTGCGCCTCCTACAGCACCGCCCTCCACCTGATGCGAACCGGGGCGGCTGCGGTCCTCGTCGGCGTCGGCCCCGGGGCGGCGTGTACCACGCGCGGCGTCCTCGGCGTCGGGGTGCCGCAGGCCACGGCGATCGCCGATGCCGCCGGAGCCCGCATCCGCCACCTCGACGAAACCGGCCGCTACGTCCACGTCATCGCCGATGGCGGGATGCGCACCGGGGGCGATGTGGCCAAAGCAATTGCCTGTGGTGCTGACGCGGTCATGATCGGATCCCCGCTGGCCTCGGCTGAAGAAGCCCCCGGTCGCGGCTACCACTGGGGCATGGCCACTTTCCATCCAACCCTCCCTCGGGGAGCGCGGGTTCAGGTGGGGCGGCTCGGGACCCTGGCCGAGATCCTCATCGGACCGGCCCACGAGAACGACGGCCGCCGCAACCTCTTCGGCGCCCTCAGAGTGTCGATGGCGACCTGCGGTTACTCCGATCTCAAAGAGTTCCAGAAGGCTGAAGTGATGCTGGGCCCCTCGCTGCAGACGGAGGGCAAAGGCCTGCAGAAAGCCCAGCGAGTAGGAATGGGATGAAGCCCGAGACGGAAGACGGAAGACGGAAGACGGAAGGCCGGATGTCTGAACTTCCGACTTCCGACTTCCGACTTCCGACTATCGATCTCCAGGGCACCGTCCTCGTCGTCGACTTTGGGGCTCAGTACGCCCAGTTGATCGCCCGCCGGGTTCGAGAAGCCCACGTCTACTCGGAGATCGTGCCCCGCACCATCTCGGCCGCCGAGATCAAAGCACGGCGACCGGCCGGGGTCATCCTTTCGGGCGGCCCCGCTTCCGTCTATGCGCCGGATGCCTACCGGATGGATCCCGAGGTTGTGAACGCCGGGGTTCCAATCCTCGGCATTTGTTACGGCCATCAGCTTCTGGCCGATATCGCCGGAGGAAAGGTCTCTCCGACGGGAACTTCCGAGTACGGCCGCACTGACGTCGAAGTGATTCCTGGATCCCAGCTACTGGGTGATCTCCCCCTCGGGCTTGAGGTGTGGATGAGCCATGGCGATTGCGTGACCGAGCCCCCACCGGGATTTGCCACCACGGCCACCTCAGCCGGGTCTCCGGTTGCGGCGATGGAAGATCGCGAACGGGCTTTGTATGGCGTTCAGTTCCATCCCGAGGTCTCCCACACCGTCCGCGGCCAGGAGATCCTCAAGCAGTTTCTTTACGAGGTGTGCGGATTGGCGCCCGCGTGGACGAGTCTTTCGATCATCGAGCACGCGGTTGATCGAATCCGGGCTCAGGTGGGCGATGGCAAGGTTGTCTGCGGACTCTCCGGCGGGGTTGATTCGGCGGTAGCGGCCGCCCTCGTCCATCGCGCAGTCGGCGACCAACTCACTTGCATCTTCGTGGACCACGGTCTCCTCCGGGCCGGCGAGGCCGATCAGGTGGATGAGACTTTCCGCCGTCACTTTCAGACCAACCTGATCCAGGTCAAGGCAGCCGACCGCTTCCTGGAGAGATTGGCCGGTGTCACCGATCCGGAGACCAAGCGGAGGGTCATCGGCGAGACCTTCATACGTGTGTTCGAGGAAGTGGCCGGCGATCTCTCCGACGCCCGGTTCCTGGTCCAGGGGACCCTCTATCCGGACGTGATCGAGTCAGGCAGCGGCACCGCCGCCACCATCAAGACCCATCACAACGTCGGCGGCCTCCCCGACGACATGAAGTTCGAACTCGTGGAACCGCTCCGTGACCTTTTCAAAGACGAGGTCAGGGCTTTGGGGGAAGAACTCGGCCTGCCCGAGGAGATCGTCTGGCGTCAGCCCTTCCCGGGGCCGGGCCTGGCGGTGCGAATCATCGGAGAGGTGACGAACGAGCGGCTTGAAGTGCTCCGGGCGGCAGACTCGATCATTCTCGAGGAGATACGCCGGGCGGGCCTGTATCGGTCCATCTGGCAGGCCTTCGGGGTGCTGCCGGCCATTCGGACAGTGGGCGTCCAGGGTGATGGTCGCACCTACGCCTACCCCCTGATTCTGCGGGCAGTGACGAGCGAAGACGCAATGACCGCCGACTGGGCGAGGCTGCCCTACGAGCTTTTGGAGCGGATCAGCTCCAGGGTCATAAACGAGGTCTCCGGGATCAACCGGGTCGCCTACGACATCTCCTCCAAGCCTCCCGCCACCATCGAGTGGGAATGACCCCGGCCCCGTGAACCAGGGTGCAACCGACGCCCTTAGAGCTGACCGTTCCCGGTAAACCGACCACCCGGCCCGGCAGTCCGGCCGAATTAGCCGTAGCATCGCTGGTCCTCCCGCTGGAGTTGGCCTTCGGGCGTCTCAACTTGGGTGTGTCGGCGACCGATGTTCTACCCAGCGAACCCGAGTGAGAACTGAGGCAAGTGGACGCTTCTCTGCCCCCCGAACTGATCGAGATCTACCACGGCGAGGTAGTTGATCGGTCGCGCCGGCTCGCCGCCGGAGCACGCCAGCTCGCCCTCCAACAGCTCACTCCCGAGTCCGTGACCGACCTGGTCAGGGATGCCCACACGATCAAGGGATCTTCCCGGGTGATCGGGCTCAGCGAAACGGGCCACGCCGGAGCCCTGCTCGAGAACGCCTGGAAACGGATCGAGTCGGGAGATCTGGTCCCGACCGGAGCCGTGGTGCGAGCCCTGGAGCAGCTGGCTGTATTCCTCCCCGAAGCGGCCGAGCAGGAGCAGACCGGCATGACCGCCAAGCTTCGGGAGGCGATAAGTCGCACCGAAGTGGCCCTGCACGGCGGCAGCCCGAGTGAGGACAGCATCCCTCTCGCCCTCGCCCGCCGGGAACCTCAGAACGAATTCGGACCCACCTCGCTGGGCGGTCTCCTGGCGGCGGTCGAACGGTCGATGATGTCCGGCGCATCGAGGGTGGACACGATCGACCTCTACCAGCTGATCAACCAGGCGGTCGAGGTGAGCCTCGACTCGGAAGCTCTGTCCGATCTGGCACTGGTGCAGTTCGACGGAGCCGATCCGCAGAAACTGATGGCGGCCTGGCGATCTCAGCTGCGCCGACTCTCCCAGGCAGTCGGGCATCTCCAGGACCTGGCGGTGGCCCTCGCCAACGCCCAACTGCGCCAGGCCACCGAGACCTTTCCGCAGTTCGTCCGTTACCTCGGTCGCAAGCTGGGCAAGGAAGTCAGGTTCGACGCCTCCGGAGAAGAGATCGAGCTCGATCGCCAGATCGTCGAACTCATGCGGGAGCCGCTCCGTCACCTTCTGGTGAACGCCGTCGACCACGGGCTCGAGTCCCCGGAGGAGAGGATCGCTGCCGGCAAGTCGGCCACCGGAGTTCTCAGCCTCGCCGCCAAGCGAGAGGGTGACAGAGTGTCGATCGTGCTTTCCGACGAC
>DATEEG010000203.1:0-3852 GCA_035281305.1 Acidimicrobiia bacterium
CGAGGCTCGTTGCGGCCCAGGACGATGAGCGTCGCCGGCTGGAAAGGGATCTGCACGATGGTGCCCAGCAACGGCTGGTAGGCCTTTCCCTCAAGCTCGAGAGCGCTCGCCTCCGTTCCACGGATGTCGCGGGATCACAGACTCTTCTCGAAGCCCAGAGCGAACTTGCAACTGCCCTGGCCGAACTGCGAGAGTTTGCCCGCGGGGTCCATCCCACGGTGTTGATGGACGAAGGCCTTGACGCCGCCATCGAGGCGCTCGCCCGCCGGGCCCCGATTCCTGTCGAGGTGATGGGCGCCGCGGGTAGACGGCTGCCGGAGGCCGACGAGCTAGCCGTCTACTACTTCGTGTCCGAGTGCTTGACCAATGTGGCCAAACACGCTGCTGCTTCCCTGGCGACGATCACCCTGTCGTCGAACTCCGACACGATGGTCGTGTCCGTGACCGATGACGGGGTCGGCGCAGCCGACCCCGTGGCTGGAACCGGCCTCCGGGGCCTGGCCGATCGGCTGGCGGCCCTGGGCGGAACGCTCCGGATAGTTTCGGCTTCCGGCGGGGGCACGACCGTAACCGCAGAGCTGCCATGCAGGTTGTGATTGCCGACGATGCCCCGCTGATCCGGGCCGGCCTCGCTCGGCTGCTGACCGACCTGGGCATCGAGGTCGTCGGGCAGGCCTCGGATAGCCCCTCACTGCTCACCCTGGTCGCGACCCTGCGCCCTGACGTGGCGATTGTGGACATCAGGATGCCGCCTACCCATACCGATGAGGGTCTGGTGGCTGCCCAGTTGATCCGGTCGCGGCATCCTTCGGTGGGAGTTCTGGTGCTGTCCCAGTACCTCGAACCGGCCTACGCCATGCGCCTGGTCGAGGAAAGCCCCAGAGGGGTTGGCTACCTCCTGAAAGAGCACGTGGGCAGAGTGGAGGAAGTCGCCCGGGCTTGCCGCGGCGTGGCGGCGGGCGAGTGCGTGATCGACCGGGCGGTCGTGGAGGAACTCCTCGCGCGTCGTCGGCGCGACAATCCTCTCGACCGGCTCACCCCCCGGGAGCAAGAACTCCTGAGCCTCATGGCCCAAGGCCGGTCGAACCAGGGAATCTGCGACCAGCTCTTCCTCAGCCCCAAAACCGTCGAGACCCACATCCGTTCGGTCTTCACCAAACTCGATCTAGTCGATGTACCAGAAGACAATCGGCGAGTTCTGGCGGTTTTGACATATCTGCGCGGATAGGAACGAGCGGAGTCTCCCCGCAATTCGCGTCGAGCAACGGCCGACCTCAGGGGGCGGTCTTGGCCACCTTCCCTCTAACCAGAGAATCGACAGCCACCCACGAGGATCCCGTCCAGACCAGGGGGTTGATCTCGATCTCCTCGAGGTTGGATCCGGCCAGGATCTCTCCGATCAGGACGACCACCGATGCGAGTGCATCAAGATCAGGCGGGGTCCCGCGGCGGCTGGAGGACAGGACTCCCCGGCCCCGTAGGCGCGAGATCATGCGCAGGGCTCCGGCTCGACTGACAGGAGCAGGTGACACCGTCACGTCGTCGAACGCTTCGGCGAAGATGCCGCCCAGACCGATCAGGACGACCGGACCGAAGGTGGTGTCCCGCACCGCCCCGGCGATCATTTCCAAACCGGACACGTGGCGCTCGACCCGAATTCCCTCGACCACGGCGCCCGCCACAGCATTGCCCGCCGCCATGACCTCCCCGAAAGCTCTCTTCAGAGCGGCTTCGTCGCCGACGCCGATCCGCAGGCCGCCGATCTCGGTCTTGTGGGCGATGTGTGGGGAGGAGACTTTCAGGGCCACGGGGTAGCCGATCGCCGCGGCGACTTCGGCGGCTTCCCGGGCGGTGGTCGCGAGGTCCCCGTCGACGACCGGCACACCGAGTCCACTCAACAACACCTTGGAGCTGTGCTCGCTCAGCGTGCCTGCGACGCTCAGGTCCAAGTCGCCCGGCAGCGGAGGTGTATCTGGCCCCGCCGCCAGGCGTCCGAGACCGGCCAAAGCAGCGATGGCCGCCCGTGGCTCTTCGATTACGGCCGCTCCGGCCTCCCGGAGGATCGCCAATCCCTTTTCTCCCACGTCGCCTGCCATCCACAGATGGATCACCGGCTTGGCGTCGTCCAGGGCGACCAGGTCCCGGGCTCTCGTCTCGGCGTGAGCCGGCGGATGGGCCGTCGAAACGGAAAGGATCAGGTCGTAGTCGGGGGACACTGCGAAGGCTTCCACCACCTGGGCAAAGCGATGTGGGCCGCCGATGATCCCTCCCATGTCCAAAGGGTTGTCAGCGTTCCCGAGTTCGAGCAGAGGAGCAAGCCTGGCGCGAAGATCACCGCCGGGTGATGGGAGAGCGACTCGTGCGTTCTCGGCCAGATCGGACAGCAGGATGGCGATTCCGCCTGAGTGAGTCACGACGCCCACCCGATCTCCACCGGCTGGCTTGACCCTCGCCATTGCTTCGGCAACGTCGAGCAGGTCGGCCGGTGTCTCGGCGATTGCCACTCCTTCGGCGTCGAGAACCCCGGCGAGTACCTGAGCGGGTCCGGCCAGTGCGCCGGTATGCGTCACCATGAGCCGCCGTCCCCGCTCGCTCCGGCCCAGACGGCAAACCACGACGGGCTTTCCGGCCCGCCGGGACCGACGCAGAGCGGCAACGAACTCAGGGCCTCTCCGCACCGTCTCCAACACGACCGCAATGGCTGAAACCTCTGATCGATCCACGAGGGCTGAGATTGCATCGGCCACATCGAGGTCGACCTCGTTCCCGGTCGAAATCGACGCAGCGAACCCCGAGCCCCGGGCCGCTGCCAGGTTGTGGAGGTAGCTCCCGGTGCCACCGCTCTGGGTTACCAGCGCCACCGGGCCGGAACGGATCTGATCGGCCGGGCGGTCGAGGCAGGTCAGGAAGCTGAAGGCGATTCGGGCGGCCGGACGGATGACACCACCGGAGTTGGGGCCGAGAAGGCGAACGCCACTGGCCGAGGCGGTCGCGGCCAACCGTTCCTGGAGGCGCCGGCCGTCTTCTCCAACCTCGGCGAAACCTCCGGCGAAAATGATCACGACCCCGGCGCCGACCTCGCCCGCCTCAGCTACGACGTCGATGGTGGCTGCCGCCGGGGCGGCGCACACAACCACGTCCGGTGGGGACGGCAGCGACCTGATCGAGGGGAAAACCTCAACTCCGGCAACGTCCGGCATTTTCGGGTTGACGCCCCACACCGGAGCGCCGAAGCCGAGCCGTGCCAGGTGGCCGACAACTCGACCGCCATGCTTGGCAGGGTCGGCCGAAAGGCCAACGATCGCGACCGATTTCGGATCGAGCAGAACTTCGATCGGACCGCTTCGCTGACTCAACGTTGCTCGATCTTTCTGGCTCCCAGGGCCGCATCGAGGGATCGGCCACCGACGAAGGAGAGCGTTGCGCCGACAATCAGAAGCGCCGCCCCGGTCAGCCAGGCGACGCGGTATGAGGTTGCTTCGACGAGAAGTCCGAATCCCAGGGGTCCAAAAATACCGCCGGCGAATTGACCTGATCCGACAATTCCGGCGGCGGCCGCCGGCGCTTCGGGGCTGCGAGAGACTATGGCGAAGGTCAAGAGGCCCGGCCAACCCCACCCGCCGGCGAACAAAAGAATGGTGGCAGCCGCAAGCGGTATCACCGATCCGAAGAACGCCAGCAAGACGAACGAGGCCGCCCCGAGAGCCTGGAATCCCGCGATCATCGCAAAGTGGAGACTGATCCGGAGGCTGGCGATGTGACCCCAGATCAAGCGTCCTATCACCGCCGAGACGCTGCCGACGGCAAACAACGTACCCGCTAGCGCCGGTCGAATTCCGCCGGCGACCGCGG
>DATEEG010000204.1:0-4267 GCA_035281305.1 Acidimicrobiia bacterium
CGTCGAACTGGCCGATCAAATCGGCCCGATCGTTTCAGAACTTCAGGTCGGCGATGTCATCGCGCTGACGGTGAAAAGGGGCAGTGAGACTCTCGACCTGGAGGTGACCCTGACGGGCCGCGACGATGACCCCGCCGTCCCGATGATCGGGATCAGTGCCATTGCCTTGAACCCGAGGTTCGAATATCCGTTCCCGATCGACATCGACGCCGGACTGGTCGGCGGCCCCTCCGCCGGGCTCATGTACACGCTGGCGGTGATGGAACTCCTGGCGCCCGACGATCTGACCCACGGCCATGTGATTGCGGGCACGGGCACGATCGACTCGGCCGGCAATGTCGGAGCCATCGGAGGGATCCGCCAGAAGGTCGTCGCGGCCGAGGCTGCGGGGGCAGATGTAATGCTGGTTCCGGAGTCGAATCTGGAAGAGGCCCTCACGGCTCGACGCCAGGATATGGAACTCATTCCGGTTGCCACTCTCGACGAGGCTCTCGCCGCCCTCGCCGCGATCTGAGACCTCGCCGAGGCCCCCCCATCTCCAACGGTTGGTGGATTGCTGCTGGTCGTTGTATTCGCCCTGCGATCGGTGATCGTGAGAAGGGCGGCTTCTGTGGACACCGGAAGGTATCTTGAAGCAGTTCATGGACCAGTTGACGCCGGAGGAAATAGCCGGCCGGAGCTTCCGTCAGACATTTCGCGGGGCCGATCCGACCGAAGTGAACGACTTCCTCGGCCGGATCGCCCAGCAGATGGGCGAACTCGTGGCCCAGAGGGATCGCCTGGCCGGCCGGCTGGGAGAGTTCGCCGAGCGTGACCTCAGAAGCGAGTTCGTCGCTGTCGGCGAAGAGGTTTCGGGAGTTCTCGAGGCGGCGCGGATCGCTGCCGAGGGCATGCGGGAGCGAGCTGCCACGGACTCGGCTCGCTGGCGAACCGAGGCCATGACCGAGGCCGAACAAGAACGGCGGGCGGCCCGCGATGATGCCGAGCACCTCCGGTCCGACGCCTGGCACACCGCCGAGGAGCTTCTCCGCCAGGCCCAGCATGAAGCGAGGCGGCTGGTCGAGGCGGCCGAGCGCGATTCGCTGAGCGTCCTGGGGGAAGCCGAGCGGGAGGCGCACCGGCTCTCGGCGGCCGGTCGGCGCGAAGCCGAGGATGTCACCAGGGCGGCGCGCATGGAAGCGGAGCGACTCGGCGCCGAGGCCACCGCCCGCCACGACGAAATCATCGAGACCGCACGCCGTCAGGCCGAGTCGGCCCAGGAGCGCGCCCGGGCTCTTGAACAGCGTCGCCAGGAGCTCATGGCAGAGCTCGAGACACTGCGGTCGAGTCTGTCGCGGATGGAAGGCGAGCTCGACGAGCGCCGAACGCGTCTCGATCTGAGCGCCACCGACGAGTCGGCGGAGGAGCCGGTGGTGGCCAGAGTGGCTCGACCCGACGACGACCCGGACAGCACCTGGGTGCCGGGGGAAACCGTGCGAGTGATTCCGCGTCGTCGGCCTCCCAGCACGACGGTGCCGGCAGGTGACCCCGAGCAAGTGGTCGAAGAGGCCATGCGGAGGCGGCCGAAGGAAGCCGCTGCCAGGACCGAGCCGACTGTCAAAGTCGTCGCCAATCGCGAATCTGAGAGCGAGTCGGTGGAGGAGGCGGCCGAACCGCCGGCGCCGAGCGGCCCGGACCAGAGTGCCGCCCCACCGCGCAGCGACGAAGTGAGCGACATATTCAGCCGCCTCCGCGGCCAACCCGCGGCGACGCCGACCACCTCTACCACTGACGACCCGGCGACCCCGGCAATGATGGAGGTTCCGGTGAAGAAGGCCCGGGTCCCGATCCCGGTGACATCGCTCGATCCTTTCGAGTTGCGCCAGCGACTCCTTCTTCCTGTTTCCAACCGGGCACTGCGCAGCATCAAACGGCAGCTGACCGAGATTCAGAACGAAGCCCTCGAGGAGTTGCGGGTCTCAGGAGGGGAATGGGAGCCACAGGCATCCGCCATGGAAGAGCAGATACGGCCGGACATCGTGGTGCTCCTCGCCGAGTCGTTCTCGATGGGACACGCCGCCGCCGAGGAGATGATCGGCATGAGCTTTCCCCGGCCGCCGACCCCGGCGCGGGATGAGGCTCTGGCGATGTCGGTCATGCTGGCCGAACAACTCCAGCAGGTGATCGGCGATGGCGGCGAGGAGGGGAGCCGTGAAGTCTCCGCGGCAGTTTCCCGGGTGTTCCGGGGTTGGCGCACCGACGAGGCCGAGCGTCGCGTCTCCGACCTCGCCTCTTCCGCCTACCACGACGGTCTCCGCGCGACTCTGGCCGGCAGCCGGCATCTCTTGGGCTGGGTGGTGGCAGGTCGAGGCTGTGCACGATGCCGGGAAATCGCCGAGCGGGCCGAGGGAGCGGCACCACCGCTGCATCCGGGCTGCGGATGCACCCTGGTGCCGCTGTCGGAAGTGGCTGCGTCCGGCTAACGGGCCTGGCTTCTTACAATCGTCAGCTCATGTTCATGCGAACGTCCCCGGGAGTGCCCGTCGACCGCCGCCGGGGGTTGTTCCTGGTGGTGGGCGTCCTCTTCGGCTTGTACCTGGCCGCTTCGGCTTTGGCGACCTTCTGGACGGACTTCCTGTGGTTCGACTCGCTCGGATACGCCGGCGTATGGTGGACCCGGGTCCTGATCAGGGCCGCCCTGATCGTTGTGGCGGTCAGCGTCTCCTTCCTGGTCCTCTTCTCGAACCTGGCGCTGGCCGACCGCATGTCCCTCCGCCACCTTTCAGCCCCCGGCTCCGAAGAAGACGAGCTGCTGGCGCGGCTGCGGGAGTGGGTCGAGCCCCGGCTCCGGTCGGTCCGCCTGATCGGGTCGTCTGTCTTGGCACTGATGATCGGTGGAGGTGCCGGGGCCTGGACCGATCGATTCTTCCTGTTCCTGAACCCGCAGAGCTTTGGAGTAGCCGACCCCCTCTTTGGCAACGATGTCGGTTTCTACGTGTTTCGCTTGCCGCTATTGCGCGACCTGCTGGTGTGGGGCTTCAACCTCGTCCTGGTCACGGCCCTGGCTGTGGCAGCAGCCCACTACCTCAACGGCGCCCTTCGTTTGCGAGGCCGCGGGGGCACCTTCTTCTCCGGCGGCGCCAAAGTGCACCTCTCCCTGGTGCTTGCGATTCTGGCGTTGTTCAGGGCCGGCCTGTACCAGATCGATGCCTACCGCCTGCTCTATTCGACCCGTTCCACGCAGTTCTTCGGGGCCGGGTTCACCGATGTCTCCGCCCGGCTCCCCGCCCTGAGGTTGCTCATTGCGATCTCCGTGCTGGCGGCGGTGGCCCTCATCGTCAACCTCTGGCGGAAGGGTTGGACTCTTCCCATCACTGCGGCCGCGGCGTGGTTCCTGGTGGCGATCGGCGCGGGCGTGATCTACCCCGCCGTGGTCGAGCAGCTTCGGGTGGAGCCCAACCCCCTTTCCCGTCAGTCGCCGTACATCGCCCACAACCTCTCGTTCACCCGGGCCGCCTATGGGCTCGACAGTGTCGAGGTCCGTCCTTTCGCGGCGGATCCGATCATCGAGGCCTCCGAGATCGATGAGCACGAAGCAGCCCTCAACAACATCCGGCTCTGGGACCCCTATGTTCTGGCCCGCGCCAACTCACCGCAGGAGTTCCGGGAGTACTACGGATTGGCCCGGGTCGACTCGGATCGTTACATGATCGATGGCGAGCTGACCCAGGTGATGCTCTCGATCCGCGAACTCGATGAGACCGACATTGAAGATAACTGGCAGTTGCGTCGTCTCAGCTACACACATGGCTTCGGAGCAGTCGCAAGCTACGCGTCCCGTATCGGCCTCGATGGCCAGCCGCAATACCTCGTGAGCGACATTCCTCCGGTTGCCACGGTGCCCGAGCTCGAGATGGCGCAGCCGCGCATCTATTTCGGTGAGCTTCAGCAGTCATCGCCGTCTCCGGTGATCGTTCGCAACGCCGCCGGTGAGATCGACTTTCCGACCGGTCAGGACACGTTTGAATCCTCCGACTACGAGGGCAGCGGTGGGGTCGAACTGTCCAGCATCTGGAGAAGGATCGCATTCGGGCTCAGGTATCGGGACCTCAACCTGGTCATATCGGGACAGATCCGACCCGACTCTCGAATCTTGATGGAGAGAAACGTGCGCGGCATCGTCGATCGGCTGGCACCCTTTCTTGCCGCCAACAGCGACCCGTACGCAGTGGTGGTGAACGGCCGGGTCCTGTGGGTGATCGACATGTACACGGTCTCGGGTAACTAC
>DATEEG010000205.1:0-2260 GCA_035281305.1 Acidimicrobiia bacterium
GCCCTTTTTTTGGTCGGCCCGTGGAGCACCTCTCGGTCGGGAGTCTCGCAGACGATCCTGTCTTCCGATTTGCCCAAGGCCGATCCGACATCGGGAGCGGCCAGGACACGTGGATCAGGTGGAGCACTAGTTACGTATGGATGCGGGACCATGGCGTCTGCTCGATTGCTGGCTGTCGCAGCCGCTATCGGCTCCAACCTCATCACATCCACGACCGATCGGCGGGCGGCGACAACGATCCCGACAATGTCACACTCCTGTGTTGGTTCCACCATCACGTTGCCATCCACGGGCTTGGCATGACTCTGGACCCGTCGAGTCCGCCTCAGAGCAGGAGACTGATCCGCCGACTTCACCGGGGTCCACCGCTCTACTGATCGACCTGCATTCAGTCCAGCGTCCCGGTCATCCGACCACTTCTAAAACACCGACCGCTCGGGTAACCGAGTTGCGGCGGCATCTCTCCACAGTGCCCACATCTCCGGGCCGGTCGGCCCGAGCCTGTGATGGCCGCTGACTTCGAAGCCGATCGACCGGTAGAAGGGGATGTTGGATGGATTGGTCGTCTCGAGGTGGGCGCCGAGGCCCGAATGGCCGGCGGCCATCAGACCCGGTTCGACCACCATTCGTCCGAAGCCCTCGCGTTGGTGATTGACGTCGACGGCCAGGAAGTGAAGATAAGCGAAGGGCTGGATCGGGGTCAGGTTTCCGATGGTGCTAAGGCCGCTGCCGATCTGTTCGGCCCGCGGCCGCCCGATCAACGCCGTCAGGAGACCAGTGATCGATGGCACTCTCGGAAACGCCAGATCGTCGCCCGGCATCCGCCAGATCGCTACTGCCTGGATCGCCTCGAGTCGAAGGACGTCAACCCGGCCCCCCAGCAGATATCCCTCGACGAAGAGTCCAAGCCAGGCGGCTACCGAGTCCAGTCGGGTCGTTCGGTCGGGAAAGATCCACTCCATCATCGGATCGGCGTGGAATGCTTCGGCGATGAGGCGGCGTATAGCCGGAAGGTCGGAGATGCTGGCTCCTCCGAGCATCTTCAACCAAGCTTGTTGCTGATCGTGCCCGCGTTTCTGAGGGCCGTGCCATCGGCACCCTTCACCGAGAACCGGCGAACCGGTGACTCCAATGCCTCATCGAGCATCGCTCCGAAGAGGGCGGGCCTCGAAATCGGCGGATCGATCCAGAGGTAGGCACCCATCGAACCGGGGATCGTGTTGACCTCGTTGACCCAGACCTCGGAATCTCTTTCCAGGAAATCGATCCGGCAGATCCCTCGCAACCCGGCGGCCACCACCACACGTCGGGCCAGATCGCGCAGCACCTTGTCAGTGGCCGGATCGATCTTGGCCGGAAGCTCGCGGCCGCTCGAAACCTCGCCTCCCCATGCGAGGTATTTCTGGTTGTACGAATAGATCCTCCCTCCGGTCCGAAGCGGCGCCTCGATCGCGGACATCTCCAGAACGGGCCAGGTGCGTATTGCCATCTGGAGATCCCTGCTCGCTTCCACAAAGGGTTCGACCACCCCCCCGCTTTGGAAGTACGGCGACGACTTCAGAAGCGCAATGGCGGTGGGCCAATCTTCGACGACCTCGATGCCGATCGAGGAACCTCCAAATCGCGGCTTGACGATGTACGGGCCTGCAAAACCGGGTGGTTCCTGATCGGACGATGCCAGCAAGGCCCTGGGCAAAGTGGGAAGACCGGTGGCGGCCATCGCGGCTCCGAAGGCGAATTTGTCCATGCCGAGAGCGGAGGCAGCCTGGCCCGGACCGGTATATCTGATGCCGGCCAGGTCGAAAATCCCCTGCAAGGTGCCGTCCTCCCCCGGGCCCCCGTGACAGGCGTTGACGACCGCAGACACCGGGATCGGCTTCTTGCCGACGAACCCCTGACCAACCTGGGGGATCAGGTTCACGGCTTTCGCTTTCCGAGGGGGACCGTCGACGAAGTCCGCAGCCTCCGATTCGGGATCGACCTGAAACCAGTCCCCGCCTTTGCTCCAGTAGAACACGAGCACGTCCTTGAGGGCGTGGCTGATCTGCAGACCGGTCAAGATCGAGATGTCGTGCTCGTCGGAGGGCCCTCCGAAGACCACCGCGGGCGCGGTCATCGGATCACTCCGGTCTTCTCCGCGTCACGGGTAGTGGTCGGGCAAGTCGTTTTCGTAGAGGACGGCATCGCCCGGTCCCAGTTGCGAGCGGACCCATTCGACTGCTTCCTGTCGCGAGGACAGCACGGTAACCGTCGCCACACC
>DATEEG010000206.1:0-8001 GCA_035281305.1 Acidimicrobiia bacterium
GAGAGGGGATTGCGCCGCTCGGGCTCGTCGATAGTGATCGTCGCGCGATCTCCCCCGGTTTCATAACGCACCATCGGGCTCAGTTTCCTCCGTGTGATACCGTCGCCCCATGCTATGGCTGGCGATGGTTCTGTTCTTGTCTATGACCATCGCGATCTTGCGCGGGGGACGAATGGTCAACCTGGGGGATATCCACCTCAACCACTGGTGGCTCCTTCCACTTGGTTTCGTCCTTCAGATCGGCGCCCAGTTCGTCCCGCTCCCGGCGGCGACCTGGGGTGTTGCTTTGATCCTGCTGAGCTACGTCCCGTTGCTTCTGCTGGTCATCATCAACCGCGATCGCCCCGGCCTATGGCTGGCGGGCCTCGGAGTGTTGATGAACTTCGTCGTCATTGCCCTGAACGGGGGCATGCCGGTGCTGGCGGAAGCCGCCGAGGTGGCTTCCGGGTTTGCACCCGGAGCCCCCGAGATCGCCGAGGGGTTCAAGCACGTGATCCTCAACGAGACCTCGCGGCTGGTATTCCTGGCCGACGTGATTCCCATCAGGATCGCCAACTACGGCCAGGTCCTCTCGTTGGGCGACGTGTTCCTGGCCGTGGGCCTGGGGCGATTCGTCGAATTCGAACTCCGACGGCCGATCCGCTGGTTCAAGAGAGGGGCACGCGCTCAGGCCGGGTCCGCTTCGCGCCTTTGATCAGGAGCCCAAGGCCGCGCCGGCTCAGTGAAGCTTTCGGGCTGGCCGGGGACGGTTGGAGGCCGGATGGCTGCCCGAGCTCGCGTGTCCACCGCCTGCACCGGTTGCACCAGAAGGTTTCAGACCGGGATTGAAAGCCCCCCTCCGCTCGAGCACTCTCCGCATCGCGGCCACGACGGTGGGATCGAAGTCGTAGGCGGCTCCCTGGTGCAGTACTTCGATGGCCTGGAGGCCGGACAGTTCGCGCTCGACGACAAGGTGGTCGTAGGCGCTGGTGGCCCGAACGACCTTCGAGATCGTCGAAATGGCCGGATCGGTTTGCTCACCCGGCTTGCGGTAAGGCTCATGCAATCGTCGAACGTGATCGGCGATTCGCTCCAGATAAGGCGCCTGGGAAATGATCTCCGCCCCCCAGCGGGCAATGTCGTCGTCCGTATATCCCACCCTGAGAATGGCCGGTTCGGTGAGAGTGATCCGCCCGATGTCGTGCATCAGCGCCGCGTACTCGAGTTCGTCGATGTGGGAGCGGGTCAGACCCAGCTCGTGACCGACCGCCAGGGCCAGGTTGGCGGTCCGGTCGGCATGGCCCTCCTCCCCCAAACCCGCCACCTCCGGGATCCGGGCCAGCGCTCTGATCGTCTGACGGTAGGTGCGCTTGATCTGCTGAAACCTGGCAAACGCGGAGTGGGCGAAGATGAAGGGGAGAACCGCAACCGCCAGCGCCACGAGGCCGAGCGTCCGGTAGCTCAAACCGAACAACGCACCGGTAGCGACCAGGCTCACGAATACGTTGGCATCACTCGTGAGGCCTGCCCCCACCGTGTGCCACCGCAGGTCGCCTTGCTCCTCGACGAGGATCCAGATCACGGTGTCGGCGACAAGCCATACGGCCGCGGCAATCACCAGAGGGATCAGAACCCTCCATCCCTGCTCGATGGACTGCACTGCTTCCGATCGCCGAATCAGGTTGAAGACGACCGCATATACCGTCATCCCGACGAGCGAACGAAAGACCGACGAGTCGGCCTTGGCAGTCGGCCTGATCGAGAAGACCAGGCCGCCGATCGCCATGCCGGCGCCGTAGACGACGAGGACGGAGGGAAGGTCGACCTGTGAGCCCTCGACGAGGAAGATCGGCGCGGCGGTACCGATGGCGACCGGTAACCCAAAGCGACGGCCGTTGGCAGAAGGAACGCCGAGCTGAACCCCCGCAGCCAGACCGAAGATCCCGAGGACGATGTAAACCATCGGCGACGAGGTGAACTGAAGGGCCAGCGCCGCTATCAAGGCTCCGAGGACCGGGGGCGCCACACGTTGCCAGATCGGGTCGCTGGTGGCCTCAGACAGCCTCATCAACTACCTTTTGCTCCGCCAGCCGGCGCGCCAGTTCCTCGTCGTCGAGATTACGAGATCCGTAGGTCTCGCCCACTTTCTGCAGACCCCGCTCGAGGGCATCGATGACGTCGGGATGAAACTGGGTGCCTGCGTGCTGGCGCAACTCCTCGATGGCGAACGCCTGGGTCAGCGCCATGCGATAACTGCGAGTGGACGTCATAGCGTCGAACGCATCTGCCACGGCGAGGATGCAGCTCTCCAGGCTCGGCTGGGTGCCCGAACGATGTCCCCGGCCTCCGTACCCGGATCCGTCGTAGTGAGAGTGATGGCTGGAAGCGATGTCGACCATCGGCTCGAGGAACTCGACCTCGGCGAGGATCTCCTCGACCAGGTGCGCGTGGGCTTTCATGTCCAGGTACTCATCGTCCGAGAGCCGCCCCTTCTTCCGGATCAGCTCCCCGGGCACGGCCAGCTTCCCGACGTCGTGTATCAGTGCCGCCCAGCGCAGGCGCTCCAACTGAGTACCGGAAAACGAGAGTTCCTGCCCGGTCAGTTGCGCGAAATATGCCACTCTTTCGGTGTGGCCCCGCGTGTAGAGGTCCTTGGCCTCGAGGGCTTTGACGAATCCCCGCAGCGTGGCTTCGTGGGCCTCTCGAAGCTGGGCGTACGAAGAGAGCGACAGATGTCCGATCAGGTAGACGACCAGTATGAGGGGAGTAACCGCTGGCTCGCCCCGGGACGCTACGAAGACGATCGTGATGCCTAGGAGCGCCCCGACGATTCCCATCGTCAAAAGCGAGCCGACGAAGAGGGACATCCTCGACCACGGGACCACGTCGCGGGTCCGATAGACATACCCCACCGCGAACCTGACCAGCTGCCAGTTGATCAGGGTGTAGACCGCCGAGGCCACCACCCCCGCGACGACGATTCGCGCCTGATCGCTGCGGGAGGCGAAGCCCACGTCTTTCAACATGATGTCCAGAACCAGCCCGGCCGCACCGGCCGAGACGACGAGCTGACCCATGTTGGCCATCGGTTGGAACCACCGTCGATGCCGGAGATCGTCAGGGAGGAGCGGGCCGAGAGCGGCGATGCTCGCCAGCCCAAGAGCCGCCGAACTTCCGTCGAGGGCGAAGACGATCCCGGCGGTGAGGACGACCATGACTGACGAACTCTGGAACATCCGATCGTTGACTTCGACCGAGTTGTATTCCAGGACGGCAAAGGCGATCGCGAACAGAGCCCAGCCGGAGAAGGTAGGGAAGCGGCCGTCGAAGACGGCTGTCGAGGCGAGCACGCCAAGGCCGGCCAGCGCGTAACCGGTGGCGAGCACGAATCGGCGTCGAGCGAGACCTGTCATTCGATATGGAGTCCTGGGTGTTGGCGCGCAGTTGTAGCGTGTGCGGGCGGGGAACCGGCGACAATCCCTTTCAGCCGATCTTCATAGAGGCAGAACCAGCAACGATCAATGCCGTCAGGCTTCCCAGAGCAGCAACGATCCGAACGATCTTGCCCTTCATGCGATCACCAGTTTCGTTTTTAGGTTCACCGTGGCCGCTAACAACCAGGTGGAACCGAATCCGCTCCGCTGGGGTGATTAAACAAATGGCTTAAGAGCGTGTCGCCGGGGTTCCCCCGCGCGTTCCCGGTTTTATCCGGAAACTTTGGTTGTCAAGTAAGGCCCCTCTTCGCCGGGGGGCTAACGCCCGTCCGGCAACCCAATGACTCTGCCCAACAGGACCGTATATATTACGGGCCGCGGGTCGGTCCATCAAGGCCACCTGGACCGATCTGCCACTCCCCAACACCGTAACACTTTAAGTGACGTACCACCACCGTCCGCGGCAGCTACGCTTCGAATCGTGAACCTTCGTGACTTTGAAGAGAAGGTCCGTCGTCTGCCCGGTGTCGAAGCTGCTCGGGTCGTCACCGAAGGCGGGGCGGTAACCGAAGTCCATGTGCTCACCGGGATGGGCAAAGCCGCCAAGCAAGTCGTGAGAGATGTGCAGAGCCTGGCCCAGGCGGTGTTCGGACTTGCGATCGATAGGAGGGTTGTGTCGGTCGTGCAACTCCCCGATCCGGATCTTGCCCAGGGAGATCGCCCGGTCATCGTCGACGTGTCCGAACAGATGGATGGCAACCACACGAGGGTCGTCGTCACCCTCGGCTGGCAAGGCGACACGCTGGTAGGCGAAGTCGGAGGAGCCGCCGCCCACACCACCCGCAATCGTCTGGTCGCCGAGGCCACCATCGAGGCCCTTCAACAGGCACTCCAGGAAACCACGGCAATCGGGGTCGCCGCCGTCGACCTGCCCATTCTCGGCTCGAGATCTGTCGCGATCGCCCAGATCGTCATGGTGACCGAAGGGGCGGAGCGGCTGATGGTCGGCTCTGCCCTGGTCGACGGGGAAAGCAGCCGTGCGGTCGTGCGCGCAGTCCTCGACGCCCTCAATCGCCACATTCCCGAGCTTCGCCGCTGAGGTGGGATCGTTTCGCAGTAATGCCCTCCACGGGTATGGGGCGGCCGCGGCCACTCCCCATGTCCTGGCGACTCAAGCCGCGATGGCACTGATCGCAACAGGGGGAAACGCAGTTGATGCCGCCATCGCTGCCAATGCCGTGCTTGGAGTCGTTGCTCCCGAGACCTGCGGAATCGGAGGTGACCTCTTTGCCCTGGTCCATCGACCCGGGATGCAAAAGCCCGACGTCCTCAACTCTTCGGGCCGTGCCGGCGCCGGCGCCGACGCTGCCAAACTTCGAGGCCAGGGGCATCGGTCGATGCCTCCGTTCGACCCCCAGACGGTCACCGTTCCCGGCTGCGTCGATGGCTGGGAGGCGCTCATGGCTCGCTACGGAAGCAAAGATTTGCACGCGGTCCTGGCCCCGGCGATCGCCCTGGCCACGGACGGCTTTCCGGCGTCGATCGAATTGGTCGGTGCTCTGACACGGCGCCCGGAGCTGGCTGCCCAGACTGCCGCCCGGGCCCTCTACCCGGAGGCCAATCCCCCGGCCGTCGGAGAGAGGCTCCGACGCCCCGACCTGGCCTTGACCCTGCAAGCGATCGCGGCCGCGGGACGCGACGGCTTCTTCCTCGGCGAGGCGGGCGCAGGAATCGTGCAGGCCACCGGAGGCGTCATCACGCCGGCCGATTTGCGTGAGGTTCAGGCCGAGTGGACCGAGCCTCTGGGGACCGAAGCCTTCGGGTTGACCGGATGGGTCGTCCCACCCAACTCCCAGGGCTATCTGACCATCGGATCGGCGGCGGTGATGGACCGACTGGAGCCGCCTGACGACCCCGAAGACCCGCTCTCCTGGCACCTCGCCATCGAGGCGTACCGATCGATGGCGGCCGATCGCAACGATCTCGTCAGCGACCCGAAGCACGTTCCACAACCTCCCGCGGCTCTGGTATCGGCCGACCGCATCGCTGAGCGCGCCCGGCGGGTGGACCCCGGGCGGGCCGGAGACTTCACCTCCCCCTCCCCGGTCCCGGGCGGGACTGCCTATCTGGCGGTTATCGACGCCGCCGGACTTGCGGTGTCGTTCATCCAATCGAACTTCATGGGGGTCGGCTCGGGTCTGGGGGCAGGTACCGCGGGCTGCTTCCTGCACAATCGGGGAGCCGGTTTCGACCTCCGACCCGGGCACCCCAACGAACTTGCCCCCGGCAAGCGCCCGCTCCATACCTTGTCTCCATCGCTTTGGACCAAAGGAGATCGGATCGCCTGCCTGCTGGGGACTCGGGGAGGCGACTATCAGCCGCAACTCCTGCTGCAAGTGGCCGTGCGGCGCCTCCGGGCGGGGATCGAGGCTTCGGAGGCGCAGGCGAGGCCGCGCTGGATGATCGAGCCGATCGATGGTGCCAACCCGATTGTCGCCGTCGAAGCTCACACACCCCCCAGGACGATCGAGTACCTCCAGCGCCTCGGTCATCGGATCGCGGTGCAATCCGACGTCCAGCACGGTTGGGGTCCGGTTTCGCTCATTACGGTCGACGAGCACGGGAAGCGGACCGCCGCCGCCGACCCGCGGGTGGACACTGCGACCGCCGCGGTGAATTGATGACAAAACTTCTGGTCATCAGACACGGGCACGCCGAAGGCAACGCCGAGCATCGATTCATCGGTCAAACCGACGTACCTCTGGACGAAGTCGGCCATCTTCAGGCCGAAGCTCTGGCCAACAGGCTCCGAAGCACCCCCATCGATCGCATCGTTTCATCGGATCTCCGGCGCACCATCGACACGATCAGTCCACTGGCCAACGCCATCGGTGTATCGATCGAACGCGACCCTCGATTGCGCGAGATCAGCAATGGGGAATGGAGCGGACTGCTTCCCGCCGAGATTGCGGCCCGGTGGCCCGACTTGTGGGCTGCCTATCGGATGGGGGAAGACGTCTTACGTCCGGGGGGAGAGCAATGGGCGACGGTGCGAGAGCGAGTAGTCGCCTCGGCCCGCCACCACGCGGCCTCGGGAGGCGTGATCGTTCTCTGCACCCACGGTGGCGCCGCTCTCAATCTGGCCATGTGGGCGGCCGGATTCCCTCCCGGCGGCAACATCTTCATGGGAAGGCTCGGAGCCCTCGGGAACACGTCCATCACCACGATCGAGATACTCACGGGGGACGAGGTCCGTCTGGTGGGGTTCAACGATGTCGGCCATCTGGCGGGAGCCACGCCCGACCTGCGCCGGCCTTTCGACCCGGTGGACTGAGCAGCTCAGCCGCGGGTGGTGGCGATGAGGTGGGCCCACTCGTCCGGGGACCAGGAGGTTCCGCCGTCGAGGGCGTAATAGCCGACGCGCTGAACGCGATCGCCGTAGCGGGCTCTGATCGCCTCACCGAGCCGGTCGATCGGAGCCACGACCGCCACCTGGTCGATCATCTCATCGGGGATCAGGGCGGCCATTTCGGCCCACTCCCCCCTCCGACTCATCGCGCGCAGCTTGTCGGCGAAGTCCCAGCCGTGAAGTTCCAGCACGGCGGCGTAGTCCGGCGTCGAAGCGTAGAACGCGACCTGCTGACGGACCGGCTCCATGGCCTGCTCGATCTCCGACTGGTCGTGCCCCGTGACGACGAAGACGGTGGCGATGCGCTCGATGTCGCTCAGAGCCCGACCGGCTGCCTGGGTCCCGGCGAGCATTTGGGGCAGCACGACTTCGTCGAGATACTTAACAGTGTGAAATGGGTGAACGTGAAAAGCCTGGCACAGTTCGCCTGCCAGCTTGCACATGTACGGCCCGACGCCGGCGATCGCCAGTGGCACGTCAGGGTGTTTGATCGGGCCCGGGTTGAAGAACGGAGTCATGAGCGAGAATCGGTAGAACTCTCCCTCGTAGGCGAGTGGATCACCCGACTGCCACGTATGGAAAATCGCTCGAAGGGCCTGCAGGTAGTCGCGCATCCGGGGTCCGGGCGGGAGCCACTCCCCCGAGAAGCGGCGGGTGATGTGAGCCTTGACCTGGGTGCCGAGGCCGAGGATGAATTTGCCGTCCGTGAAGGCGGCCAGATCCCAGGCGATGTTGGCGGTGATCATCGGCGAGCGAGGGAACGCCAAAGCGATCGCGGTTCCCAGGGTGAGTTCGGGAGCGGCCCTGGCCGCCAAAGCCAGCGCCATGAAAGGCTCGTGAGCGGTCTCGGCGGCGAAGAAGCCGTCGTATCCCGAGGCCGCGGCCTTGGCCGCCTCTCCCTCGACATAAGCCAGCGGCGTCCCCGGCGACAGGTAGTAGTCAACCTTCATGGCGAGGACAGTAGACGGAAGACGGAAGACGGAAGACGGAAGACGGAAGACGGAAGACGGAAGACGGAAGACGGAAGACGGAAGACGGAAGACGGAAGACAGAAGACAGAAGACAGAAGACAGAAGACAGAAGACAGAAGACAGAAGACAGAAGACAGAAGACAGAAGACAGAAGACAGAAGACAGAAGACAGAAGACAGAAGACGGAAGACGGAAGACGGAAGACGGA
>DATEEG010000207.1:0-4654 GCA_035281305.1 Acidimicrobiia bacterium
GACTATTATAGGCGGGAACTGCTCGCCAGACGGCTTCGTGTGGGAAGTAGGACTCTTGCTTCCAGGGCAGCAAGCGTTGCTGTTCTTTCGAGGGGAGGCAACGGGCGAGGGTGAAGACGTTAACCGGGTCACGCTGAGCGCAGAGTCCGTCCTTAACTTCATCGTCAACGAGCAACTCTTTCTGATCAGCGAGGATGGTGTCAGCCCGGGATCGATGTGACCGTCGAAGATGGAAATCTCGATTTCGTGGTTGGCGACGACATCCTTTACAAGATTGTGGTCTACAACTTCGGGCCGTCGGACGCTCCTGATCTCCGGATCGTGGACACGGTCGGCCCGGACGGGCGAGGGATCGCGTGCCGCGAGATCCCAGACATCGATCCGACCTGCCCCGATTGCCCTGACCGCTTCCCTAATCCCCGGCAAGGAATGGTCGATGGAGGTACCTGTTCTCCGTCCGGGTTCACCTGGCAGATCGGCCCGGTGGAGGGAAGTATCGCGGGCCTAACCGCGGCTGTTCTCTACTTTCGTGCCGAAGCCCTCGAAGAGGGCACGGCAATCAACCGGGTGGAGTTGTCCGGCCGGGAGCTATCATTTCCGGTTGTCATCGAGGAACCGACCGCGATTTTCGCGGACTGATTTTCCGTCAGCCCAAACGGTGATCTCATCAGCGCATCGGCGGTCAGCGGGAGCTTGTTACCGTCGCTGACACCCCGGCGAGCAAAGGGGAGGCATGCTTTGCTCTTGCGGTCGTAACTCGTTGCGATTTCGATGGTTGTATGGCGGGGCGGACGGGACTCGAACCCGCGACCTCCGACGTGACAGGCCGGCGTTCTAACCAAACTGAACTACCGCCCCGCGCCATCCATGAAAGCGGAAGACAATGTGGGAAGCAGGACGGTGAACTTACCGGCGCCGCCGGGACGTGTCAACGAAACGGGCCGCCCCCCGTTGGGAGCGGCCCGTCACGGTTGAGCTCGAGGCCAAGGCGAGCCGGCTACGTCATCGACCGCGGCTGAGTTTCTTGATGATGGCGTCGACTCTCGTGATGTACTGATTCGAGTTCCCGATCAGCCCCTGGGCGTACGAGCTGTATTGCCCGCACGCGCTCTGCAGGTAGCCGATCGCCTGCTGGAACTGGCCGCGAGCCTTCTCGTTCTGGGCGATCGACTTGTCCTCGCCCTCGTTGGCCTTCCCCAGCTGGTAGTATCCGTCCCCGCGGTAATAGGCGATCGCACAGCGGTCTCCGCCCAGGCGCTCGGCGTTGTTGAGGGCCTCGAACGCCGCGCCGGGACGCCCCGCCCGGAGACTCTGGGCGGCTTCACGGAGGAAGATGTTGGCCATGATCTCCCTGGACTGCCCTCGCCCGGCCCGTTCGAGATCCTGGGCCATGGCCGTGGTGTTGCCCATCTCCTGGTGGGCGAGCGCGCGGAACAGGTAGGCCCGCTCGAGATCGGGGTTGATCCCGAGGGCTCGGGTGTACTGCTCGACGGCCTTCGAATGGTTGCCGAGCTTGCTCTCGACCACGCCGGCGTAGAGCTGCAGGTTGGCATTCGCCGGGTCGGCCGCCAGCGCCTGATCGATCGTCGTCTTCGCCTCCTGGTAGCGCTCGTCGGCGAAGTAGAGACCGAACAGATACTGAAGCGCCTCGAGGTCGGTCTCGGCACCCTCGTTCAATTCGAGATAGCGCTTCAGGTTGTCGATCTTCTCCGAAGAGCGGTCCTGGGGCAGCGCGTACGCCAGGTACTGGTACGGCGCCGGCTCGTCCGGGCACAACGACTTGGCCTTCTCGAACGCCTGCAGGCCCTTGTCCACCTGGCCCAGCTGGTTGGCCATGACGTAGCCGTAGGCGACCTGGATCTGGCAGTCATCGGGCTTCTTGGAGACCAGCGTCTCGAAGAAGTCCCGGGCCTGCGCGCTGTCGCCCTTCTCGAGGTACGCGGTCCCGATCGAGTGATAGGCGCTGATGTACGCCGGATCCAGCTCGACCGCCTTCTCCAGGGCCTCGAGAGCGGGATCGAGCCGATCCATCTTCAGGTAGGTGTCGCCGATGTAGTAGTAGGCGGCCGCCAGATCGGGGTCGTACTCGAGCGCCTGCTGAAAGTTGGTGATGGCACGGTCGTACTGCTCGCCGCGGACGTAGTCGCGTCCGAAGATGATGTGCTTGTCGGCCTGGTTCCGGTTGTTGAACGCCTCGACGACCTTTTTGGCGAGGTCATCCATGTCGTCGTCCTCGACCGACGGCAGGTTCTGCGTGTTCCGCGTCGCGACGTCGACGAATGACGGTGTGGCGACCCAGGTGCCGCCCCGGTTCTCGAGGGTCCCGCGGGCGATGATCCGGGCCTGCAGATCACGACCGATCTCGAGCCCCTGGACATCGGGAATCGCCCCGCCGGGGGACATCCCGGCCTGGCCGACCGCGTCGTTGATCTGATCCGCCTCGATCAGCGTGTAGGCGCCGAGATCGTTCATTCCGGCGATGATCTCTTCCTGGAGATCCTTGGCCTTGCCGTTGTCCGACGAGGCGAAGGGCAGGACCGCGACCACGAACTGGTCACTGGTCTGAGCGGGCGGGTCCTCCTGGGCACGGAGGCCGGGGTCGGCGAGCCCCGAGCCCAGCAAGGACGCCAGCGCACCGACGAGGGTCAGGAAACCACGCAGCGACATCCGATCTCTCCTGTTTCGTTCCGACAGCGGCAAGGTCGAAGAGCGCTAAGGTATTCGCTCCCGGCCTTCAGGGGCAAAGGCTCCATGGATCTGAAACCCCGGCCGGGTCCGGGGGTTCCGTCCCTTGACGCCCCTCGCGACGGCCGGTAGCGTAGCACCGCCTTTTCCTCCACCCCTTTCGCCACTGCCATGCGCGACGCCTCCACCCGACCGGAGCGCGTGCGCCCGGGGGAATGAACCGCCGACCGATCGCCATCACGGCCCCGGCCCTCGCCTTGATGGGGCTGGCGGGCTGCAGACTCTCGGATGACGCCACCATTCGCCCGATATCCGATTACGGGCGGCAGACCCAGGCTCTCTACGAGACGGTCTTCGGGTGGACGCTCGGCATCTTCCTCGTCGTCGAGCTGCTCCTCATCTTCGCTCTCTGGCGCTACCGCCGCCGGGCCGACGACCCCGAGGTTCCCGAGCAGGTCCACGGGCACACCTGGCTCGAGATCGGGTGGACCCTCGCGCCGGCCGCCATCCTGCTGGTCATCGCGATCCCGACCATGAGTACCATCTTCCGTCAGCAGGCGCCTTCCCCGACCGACGCGCTGCAGGTCACCGCCGTCGGCCACCAGTGGTGGTGGGAGTTCATCTATCCCGAGCTCGGCTTCACCACCGCGAACGAACTCCATGTCCCGCGTGGGCGGGCCGTCAACCTGACGCTCACCTCGGGGGACGTGATCCATTCGTTCTGGGTGCCGCGCCTGGGGGGCAAGCGTGATCTCAATCCGGGAAGCGAAAACACGATCGTCTTCACGGCCGACTCGGTCGGCGTCTTTGATGGGCAGTGCGCGGAATTCTGCGGAACCTCCCACGCCAACATGCGGATGAAGCTCCTGGTGGTCGAGCCGTCCGAGTTCGAGGCCTGGGCGGACCGGCAGGCACAACCGGCACGACCCGACTCGGCGGGATATCAGACGTTTCTGGCCTCGGGCTGCGCCGCCTGCCACGCCATCGACGGGACGCCGGCGCAGGGCAGGATAGGCCCCAACCTGACCCACTTCGGGAGCCGCCGCACGTTCGCCTCGGGCCTGTTCCCCAACGAGCGCGAGCCGCTGGCCGGGTGGCTGCGGAACCCGGACAGCCTGAAGCCGGGGGCGCTCATGCCGGACCTCAACCTGAGCGAGGAGCGGGTGGCGAGTCTGCTGCGTCTTCTGGAGGGCCTGAAATGAGCACGGCGGCGCCGACCGGACACGCCTCGATCTACACGGGGGGTCTCCGCTCGTGGCTCACGACCGTGGACCACAAGCGGATCGGGGTGCTCTACGCCGTCACCGCCCTCCTCTATCTCGTCGTCGGGGGGGTCGAGGCGCTCTTGATCCGGCTCCAGCTCGCCGAGGCCGAGGCGAGCGTGGTAGGGCCCGACACGTTCAACCAGCTCTTCACCATGCACGGGACGACGATGGTCTTCCTCGTCCTTATGCCTTTGGCCGCCGCGATGTTCAACTTCATCATACCGCTCCAGATCGGCGCCCGCGACGTCGCCTTTCCCCGGCTGAACGCCTTCTCGTACTGGACATTCCTCTTCGGCGGCCTGTTGCTGAACGCCTCGTTCCTGTTCGGCCAGGCGCCGGACGCGGGTTGGTTCGGATACGCCAACCTGACCTCGAAGCAGTACAGCCCGGGGATGGGAATCGACTTCTGGCTCCTGTCGCTGCAGGTGCTCGGCATCGCCTCGATCGCCTCGGCGGTCAACTTCACGACCACGATCCTCAACATGCGCGCTCCCGGGCTGTCGCTGATGCGGATGCCCTTGTTCACGTGGATGTCGTTCGTCGTACAGGTCCTGATCCTGCTCGCCTTCCCGGCCATCACCGTGGGCCTCATCTTCCTGATGTTCGACCGCTTCTTTGGTACCCATTTCTACATGCCGTCCGCGGGCGGGACCCCGATCCTCTGGCAACACCTGTTCTGGATCTTCGGCCACCCCGAGGTCTAC
>DATEEG010000208.1:0-6073 GCA_035281305.1 Acidimicrobiia bacterium
CCCGCCTATTCGCATTCGAGAGTGCGCGCTTTCGTCGAAGCCGTCGGAAGGGTGATGGTCGCCGCCAATCCTGATGACCTGACCATGGACTGGGACATCCCCAAACGGAAAGGCCGGGTCTTCATCGACCACAATCGCAACGCCTTCGGGCAGACGATCGCCTCGGTCTACTCGGTTCGGCCTCTCCCGGGCGCCCCGGTCTCGTTGCCGATCACCTGGGACGAAGTCGGCACGATGAAAAACGGTGATGTGACGATTGCCAATCTCTGGGAACGCCTGGCGCGCTACGGTGACCTCTGGGCACCGGTCGCCCGGGACAGGCAGCGGATCGACGACGCGGAGAAGGCGCTCGGCCTCGTGGACGCATGACCCGATCGCATGGGGGATCCCGTTTGGCAAAGCGCCCTTCGGCAGCAGACGCCAGAATGAAGCCATGGACCTCTACGCCCGGGTGAACATCCTCGAAGGCAGGTCGGTGCGCCTGACCCACGGCGACCTGCGCGAGGTGGTGGCGCTCGATGCCGATCCGGTAGGCCGGTGCCTTTCGTGGGAGAGGCTGGGCATCGATTACCTCCACGTCGTCGACCTCGATGCGGCCATTCGCAAGGACTACGGCAATCGCCCGCTGATCGACGACATCCTCGGGGCGGTGAAGGTTCCGGTCCAGGTTGCCGGCGGGATCCGCTCCGAAGCCGAACTCGAAAGATTGATCGGTGCCGGGGCGTGGCGCGTCGTGATGGGCACGGCTGCTATCGAGAACCAGAACATGGTCTGGGAGGCATGCCGCACTTTCCCCGGCAAAGTGGTTGTGGCCGTCGACGTCCTCTCCGACGGGGAGGTGGTCACGGGCGGATGGACCGGACACTCGGGCCGATTCCTGGAAGAGGTTCTGGTCGAGATGTCATCCGCCGGAGCTGCCGCGTTTCTGATCGGCGAAGCCCATCGTGATGCACTGACCGAACCGCCCGGCTTTGCCATGCTGGCCGAGGCCCTCTCCGCGGTCGAGGAACCGGTTATCGCCGCCGGAGGAGTCAGGGATCTGTCCGATCTGGTCACACTGATCAGGCTTCGGGTAGGCACTCGCCAGCTTTCGGGGGTAGTGGTCGGCCGTGAGGTGACTGCGGGTCGATTCACCATTGCCGAGGCCCGGCGGGTGATGACCGGAGAGGCCCCGAGTCGGTCACCGGGGCGGATCAATGGTCTGCGGGCGCTCCTCAGGGTTTCCGACTTCGACCGTAGCGTTGAGTTCTACGAACACATCCTCGGCTTCCGTCGCCTGACCGGTTGGAAAGGCGACTCCGGATCTGGCGCGGTCCTCGAAGCCTCCAATGGAGAAACCCTCGAACTCCTCGGTTCGGGTAACGGCTTGTCCTGGCCGCACCCGACCGGGCTCGAACTCGGGTTCTTCGTCGACGACATTCAGGCCTGGCATGACCATCTGGTGGCCGCCGGGGTGCCGGTGGCGCGCGAAATGAAGGTCGAAGCGTGGGGTGACACGGTCTTCGGAGTGGACGACCCGGACGGGGTCCGCATCTGGTTCGGGCAGGTTCGCTGAACCGTCCCGCTAGACCTCGATAGTCAGGCCACCCGTGCCCGGGATCAATTCGAAAGGCAGGCTCGACCCCAGCGCCTCCTCGTGGATCCGTTGCAGGAATGAGTCGTTGTGGTCGGGGTCGTGGTGGAACGAGACCAGGCGTCGAGCCCCCGCCTGGGTGGCGAACTGAAGCGTCTGCGGAATGGAGGAGTGACCCCAACCGATCCGGTTCTGGTACTCGTCGGGGGTGTATTGAAAATCGTGAACCAGCAGGTCGACTTCCGCACTGAGATCGAATCCCGACGTCCAATCGTTCGCTCTGGGGAAGTCGCCACCGAGGGCGGGCTCGTGGTCGGGGAGATAAGTGATGGTCTTGATGCCATCGGTGATGCGAAAGCCGAGAGTCGGACCGGGGTGACAGACGAGGTCGGCAGTGACCTCGTAATTCCCGACCTGGAAGGTGCCTGGCCGCAGATCATGAAAACGAAGCGCGGGCAGGTCGCGGATCCTCACCGGGAACAGGGGCGGCGACAGATACCGGCTCAGCCGTTCGCTCAATGTCATGGTCGACGAGGCAGGACCCCACAGGTGCACCTCGACGTCTTCGAAGAAGGCCGGACGGAAGAATCCGAGTCCCTGGAGATGATCGAGGTGGAGATGGGTCAGGAGAATGTCGATCCGGGGCGGGGGAGGTGTGAGCGCCTGGTTGAGGCGGGACAGTCCCGATCCGGCATCGAGTATCAGGATCGTTCCATCGCTTCCAACCAGGTCGAGGCAGGAAGTGTCCCCCCCGAACTCCATCGTTTCAGGCCCGGCTCGACCCATCGATCCCCGGGTGCCATGCAGGGTCAGCTTCACTCGCCGTCTTCCCACATGGTCACCATGGCTCCGAGGTGGCGGTTCCCTTCTCCGATGATGGGGATGGCCGTGACGGCGATCTCGCGCCACTGCTTGTCGGCTCTCAAGAAGCGGATTCGACGATGAGCGGACATTTGCTTGGTGAGGGCGATCATCAGCGGTCGATCGTCGCTGGGAAGCGGCGAGCCATCGAGGTCGCAGATAACGAACACTTCGGCGACCTGCTCGGCGGACAACTCACCGGCGTCCTCGAAGCGCACTCCGATGATCTCCTCGGTGGGTTCGTTGTAGTACACGAGACGTCCGTCGGCGTCGGTGATCCAAACCGGGACCGCGATCAGACTCGCCCACTGCTTGAGCAAGATCATCTCAATAGGGTGCTGTGCCAACGGCCACCTCTCCGGGGAACGCTAGCGCGAGAGTCTGGCGTGGTGCGTGGTGCGTTGTTGAAACGCCATCGGCGACGCACCACGCTGCGGGGCTACGGCTCCCTTGGTCGGCGTTCTATTTGCCTCTCGAGGAACTCGTTCCAGGTTTGGCCGGCAGCGCGATGGGGTGTCAGGTTGGCGCCGGCGCGGAGGGCGGCACCGACGATGCCCGGCTTGTTGTACTTGATGATCCGCCGCTTGGAACCCACCGCCGCCAGGCAGGAGCGGGCCAGATCGGCGGCTTCGTAGGCGAAGGGTCCGCCGACATCATCAACCCGGCCCTGGGGGCCGGACTCGACGCAATCGGCCAGGCGTCGGGCGAGCTCCAGCGGATCCAGCACCTGGTAGCGGGTGTCATTGGGAACCGGCAGGAAGGGGTTGCGTGATTCGGTGGCATACCAGTGCCATATCAAGTGGTGGAACTGGGTCGCCCGCAAGATCGTCCAGGGAGCACCGCTGGCGATGAGGGCCTGCTCGGTATCGGTCTTGATCCGGTAGTACGGGGTAGGAATCAGGTCGCATCCGACGATGCCCGGGTATATCACGTGAGCAAGCGGAGCCGCTTGCACGAGGCGCAGCAGTCCGGCGAGGTCTATTTCACGAGCGCGGGGAGGGCTCGAAGCCGAGTGAATGATGGTGGACACGTCGACAACGGCGTCGTCCAGGCCCGCACCGGTGGCGAGATCGACCCGAACGTATCGGATGTTCCCCAGCTTCTTGGGGGCACCCTCTCTGGTGGTGGCAGCCGCCACGGTGTGACCGCGGCGGGCCAGTTCGCCGACCAGCCGACGGCCGAGGGTTCCGCCCGCACCGGTGACGAGTACAGCGTTCACGGTCGGCTTGGGGGGTCAGCTCCGAACAACGGTGCGACTTTGTTCCCTCATGTACTGACGGAGGTACCAGGGCCCCCCGCCCCCTCCGCCGGATGTGCCCGATCCTTTCCACCCTCCGAACGACTGGACATCCGGCCAGGCGCCGGTGGTGGCTCCGGCCCGCCGGTTCACGTAAGTAACACCGGCCTGGATGTCGTTGAAGAAGCGCTCGATCTCGGCTTCGTCCCGGGAGAAGAATCCGGCGGTCAGTCCGAACTCGGTGTCGTTGGCTTTGGCGATGGCCTCGTCGAGGGAATCAACCGGCATCACTGCCACGAACGGCAGGAACAGCTCGCGATCCCAGATCCACGAGTCGTCAGGTGCCGTCACCACGGTCGGCTCGACGAAATTGCCCCGGCTCAAGTCGCCATCGGTGATGACCTCGCCGCCGGCCAGGATCTGGCCACCGCTGTTCTTGACCTCGGCCACGGCCTCGTGGAATCGTTCCACGGCCTGGCGGTCGATGACCGGGCCCATGTAGGTATCTCGATTTAGCGGATTCCCAACCTTGATGGAATCCGTCCGCTCGACCAGCCGGTCGACGAACTGGTCGTAGACCTTGCGATCGACGTACACCCTGGAGTTGGCTGAACACTTCTGACCGCTGTATCCAAAGGCGGCGCGCATGACGCCCTCGGCGGCGACGTCGAGATCGGCCGTAGCCGTGACGATGGCTGGGTTCTTCCCGCCCATCTCCACCACGGTCGGTTTTGGGAAGTCCTTGGCGAAACCCTTGTAGATCCCCATGCCGACTTCGTAGGAGCCGGTGAAGGTGATCCCGGCCACGTCCGGATGGTTGACGAGCGTGCTTCCGACTTTCGACCCCGACCCGGTTATCACATGGAACGCCCCGGCGGGGACCCCGGACTCACGCAGTATCCGCCCGAATTCGAGCCCGGTGAGCGCCCCCGCATTCGAAGGCTTGAGGATTACCGTGTTGCCGGTGAGAAGGGCGCCGATCGAAGGCCCCCCCGCCAGCGCCATCGGAAAATTGAAGGGGGAGATGATGGTCCAGACACCGAAAGGTCTCAGGACAGACCGATTCTCCTCTTGAGGCGACAGCTGACCGAGCGGGGTGACGAACCCGTCGTGGTCTTCCATCTGCTGGGCGTAATAGCGAAAGAATTCGACCGTCTCGGCGACATCGCCCAGTGCTTCGAGACGGTTCTTCCCGACCTCGATGGCGACGATCGCGGATAGTTCGAACTGCTGAGCCTCCATCACATCGGCGGCCCGGCGCATCAGGGCGACCCGCTCTGTCCAGGGCGTCATCGACCATACGGGAAAGTAGTTCTTGGCGGCGGCGACTGCGTCGTTTACGTCCGTCTCGGTGGCCTGGGCGTAGCGGCCCACGATGAGGTCGGAGTCGATCGGCGATCTCTCCTCGTAGAAGCCTTCTCCCCAGCGCTCCTCGCCGTTGACAACGAACGGATGGTCCCGGCCCAGCCCTGCCTTGACCCGCTCGACCGCCTCCTCGTACGACCGGTTCAGCTCCTCGTTGTCCGCCGACATCGTGGCGTAGGTGATTTTGGTGGTCATGAGGAGACGATACCCAAAGGCGCGATGTGTGGTGCGTCCTGGTCGGATCTGGACGCACCACGCACCACTCACCACTCATTACTCTCCTGTTGTGGAACGGACTGTCTTCCGAACCTGCCCGCTGTGCGAAGCCACCTGCGGGCTCGAGATCGAGGTCATGGACGACCGGGTCCGCCGCATCAGAGGCGACATGGCGAATCCCTTCTCGGCGGGTTTCATCTGTCCCAAGGGATCGACCCTCAAGCAGCTCCACGAGGATCCCGACAGGCTACGAACCCCCCTCATCAAGGAAAACGGAAGCCATCGTGCCGCGACCTGGGACGAGGCTTTTGGTCTTATCGCAGACCGATTCGGTGCGATCGTTGCAGCGCACGGCCGGTCGGCCCTGGCGATCTACCTCGGCAACCCCAACGTTCACCAACTCGACAACACTCTTGGCATCCGATCGTTGGTGAAGTCGCTCGGCACCCACAACGTCTTCAGCGCCTCGACCGTCGATCAGATGCCAAAGCACGTCTCCGCCGGTCTCATGTTCGGGCATCCGCTCAACATTCCGGTTCCCGACCTCGACCGGACTGACTACCTGCTGATGCTCGGCGCCAATCCGTTCGAGTCCAATGGAAGCCTGGCGACGGCCCCTGACTTTCCGGGTCGCCTCCAGAACATCAGGGCTCGCGGTGGCAAGGTCGTCGTTGTCGATCCGCGTCGTACGAAGTCGGCGGCGATGGCCGATCGTTGGATTCCGATCAGGCCGGGCACCGATGCCGGGTTCTTGCTGGCCCTTGCCCAGGTCCTGTTCGAAGAGCAGTTGGTCGGACTCGACGGACTCGCCGACCTGACCG
>DATEEG010000209.1:0-7370 GCA_035281305.1 Acidimicrobiia bacterium
TGTTGCTGGTCGAGGCGGAATCGGACCGTCACGGCGCCGGTGGCGCTCACCGATCAGGCGATGATCCTGGCCGTAGGGGGAGAAATGGATCCCATCCCCACAGGGCAGGTCTACTGCAGCATGATCGGCCTGTGCTTTCACCGGGGCGATATCCAGCGCGCCGCAGAGTGGACGGAAGCAACCACGCGGTGGTGCGAACGATACGAGATCACTGGATTCCCCGGTGTCTGCCGGGTCCACCGCGCCGAGATAATGCGGATCCGCGGCGCCTGGCGCGATGCCGAAGAGGAAGCTCGCATAGCCAGCGAGGAGCTCCTCAAGTTCAACCTGGTGTTCGGCATGGGCGATGCGTTCTATGAGATCGGTGAGATCAAACGACGCAAGGGAGACTTTGCCGGAGCCGAGGAGGCGTTCGCACGGGCTCACGAATACGGGCGTAATCCAGAACCGGGACTGTCGCTGGTGCGACTGGGTCAAGGAAATCTCGAAGCGGCCATTGCCGGGGTCCGCCGGGCCCTCGCCGAAACCAACGATGATCGTCTGACCAGGTTCAAGCCGTTGTTGGCTCAAGCCGAAATAGGGATCGTCTCCGGTGACCTCGACACGGTCGCGAAGGCGTCCGCGGAACTGGACGAAATCGTCGAACAGGTCCCGACGCCGTACCTCCGGGCCTCGGCTGCATCGATTCGAGGAGCGTTGCGAGTCGCAAAGGGCGACGATGAGACCGGGATCGGAGACCTCCGTGTCGCCCTTCATGGATGGCAACAACTCGATGCTCCGTATGAGGCCGCCGAAGTCCGAATGTGGCTCGGGCGGGCTTATGAAGCGCAGGGGGACAAGGACGGGGCACTGTTGGAGGTCCGAGTGGCGAGGGACACCTTTGAACGGCTCGGCGCGGTTCGCGCCGCCGCGGCGGCCGCCGAAGCGCTCAATCGGATAGCCGGTTCGACCGGATTGCCCGAACGCGTCAAGAGGGCCTTCATGTTCACCGACATAGTCAAGTCAACCGATTTGGTGAGCGCGATCGGAGACGAAGCATGGGAGGACCTTCTCAGCTGGCACGATCACATGTTGCGGACGGTCTTCGATTCACACAGTGGTGAAGTGGTGCACCATACGGGGGATGGGTTCTTCGTCGCCTTCGGCGACGCCGCCGCGGCTCTTGCCTGTGCCGTGGCTATCCAGCGGGCGCTGGTGGACCACCGAAAGGAAACCGGGTTTGCTCCCGTCGTTCGGATCGGTGTCCATGCGGCAGAAGCCACCCGGCGCGGTCAGGATTACGGAGGGGGAGAGGTTCACAAGGCTGCCCGCATCGCCGCGTTGGCCGAAGGGTGGGAGATCCTCGTGAGCGAAGCCATCCTTACGGAAACGGGTGACGCCAGGGTCGGTGACTTCCGGGAAGTCAGGCTCAAGGGATTCGCAGAACCGGTTCGGGTAGCTCCGGTCTTGTGGCGCGATTAGCAGCTCGACCTTGACAGCTCACGCCGACGGTGCGCGAGATGCATCGTGGGACGTCCTGTTGATCGGCGGACCATCGGGCACTGGCAAGACAACAGTCGCACACCGTTTGGCTCTGCACTTCGAGATCGGGATCGCTGCAGTCGACGACTTTCAGATCTTTCTCGAACAGATGACGACCCCCGAACAGCATCCGGTCCTCCACTTCTGGCGAACCCAGGCCGACCCGGACCTGTTGTCGGCCGAAGAGATCATGCTGCAAGGACTTGATGTGGCCCGGCTGATGAGCACTGGTCTGGAGGCGGTTATCGCCGACCATCTCAAGACCCGGGTCCGGATCGTGCTCGAAGGTGATTTCATCGCCCCGGCCCTCGCGGCCCAGGCGTCATTCGGCGGCGCGTCCAACGGTGGCCGAGTGCGGGCGGTGTTCCTCTACGAGCCGGACGAGGCCCAGATTTTGCGGAACTTCTCTGACCGTGAGCCAGAGAACGGTGCGCAACGCAAGCGAGCGCGCATGAGCTGGCTCCAGGGCCAGTGGCTAGAAAATGAGTGCGATCGGCGAGGCATGTCAATCCTGACAGTCAGACCCTGGGAAACACTGTTCGATCGGATCCTCGAAAAGTTGCCCTAAGAAATCGTTGCGCGGCAGAGTGCGGCAACGGGGCTCAAAATTGTGACCGGGCTATCGTCACTTTCGCACGACGCGCCGATCAAGGGGAGATCATGAGAGTTCGGACCAGTGCTGTTGTCGCTCTTGCCGCTTGTTGGCTGCTGCTGATACCCGCGACGGCCTTCGGGGGCAAGGGAGCTGGCGGCGGAGGTGGGAGTGCCGGATGCAACCTGCCGGACTCGAACGCCGAGTCCCTCGACATTCTGAGCAACTACTACCCCGGCTATTGGTGGGACCACACGGACCTCACGATCGCTGTCCAAGCCCACCCGGCGGCCACCGCCGAGCAACTCGATGCGATCGACAGTGCAATTGATACCTGGTCTTCCACGCTCGAGGATTGCTTCGATGGGCTCATCACCCTCACGAATGTGACCGGCAGCAAGCGGCAGGCGGCTGACATTGTCATCCACTACGTGCCGACCGCCGGCGGCGTCGTTTTCGGTGGTTACGCGATATGTGGCGACCACGGTTGTCCGAACATCATCGTTCGTTCGGACCTGCCCCCCAGCCTCGGCGTCGAGCCCTATGACCCGGAGTATTTCGGCTGGGTCACGCTGCACGAGATCGGTCATGCGCTGGGACTCGGCCATGCGACCAACCTGCTGGAGAGTACGGACCTGATGGGTTACGGATGGCCGGACCTCGGAGATCCGGTTTTGTCGGACTGCGACGTGGACGCGTTGGCGTTTGTCTTTGCATGGGCGATCAACGGCACGGATCCGACGCCTCCCGCTGAGGGCCCATACGACTGCAGCCAGGACTGAAAGGGTTGAGCGGGGGCCTTTAGTGCTCGGCCTTGGCTAGGTCGGCCGTAGGGTCCCGCCTCAAATCGGCCGTGAGAAAGGCACGGTTGTCCGGCAGGGCGATGTGCACCGACCCCTCCATCTGGACCTGTGCCCGAAGCTGATCGCCGGCGCAATCAAGCACGTGCCCTCCAGCTTGGCGATCGTCGGTGAGGAAGTGAAAGTGATACCCAGCGACCTCCAGACCGGATGCATACGGCGGCGACCAGAATCCGACGATCGTCCCGCTGGTTGGGCCGAGTTCGTTCTCGAATTGATGGGCGGTCGCCTGCACCAACTTGACGCCGGCGGCTGCGCGGCAAACCACCCGGGTTCGCATTCGTTCAAATCGACCATCGATCCGCACTGCGAAGAAAACATTGCTGGAGTTGCGCAACTCATCGAGGGCCGCGCTGAGCGTCGCCAGATCCGTAATCGAGATGTCGACGGCGCGACCCGTCTCGAAACGGGTCGCAACCGCGAACGGTGTCAGGGCGTCGTCCTCCACCTCGTCGACCGATCCGTCGGAACGCACGCGGTAGACACTGCCATCGAGGAGAACCATCTCGCCGTCGAGGCCGTCGAATGTGCCGAGACCGAAGTCCCCATGCTGACGCAATGTGCCGACCGAGACTGCGCCCTGGTTCACGCCCTCCACCAGTGCCCCGGCGGTGGAAACCTGATACATGGTGTGATGGCCGACTCCGAGGAATTCGGCCAGGGCGCGATTGACGAGGTGGTCCAGCGGGGCTCCGCTGCTCGCCGACCTCTCCTGGAGCGCTTTCCAGATCGACTCGTCCACGGCGGCTCTCAACTCCGGCACTCGGCGGACGCTAGTCGCGACCGTTGATGTTCACCTACAGAGTCCCGGGAGTTGAAGGCGGAGTCTCAATTTCCCCGCTCGGCCGAGACCGAATCCGCGCCGGGCGGTCGTGGCCTAACAGGTTGCCTCAGCGGTCATTTATTGGTCTCGAGACGGCACCACGCGTAGAGAGCGTCATATATGAACAAGCCCTTGTCGAGCAATTGGAGGTCATCGGCCTCTACTTCGAGGCCACCGATTCCGATGGCGAGCAGTCCCGGCCCGAGCGGGTCGGTATCGAGGTCCTCTTTGATGTCGGCGGCGTGAACGATCCGGGCCAGTCTGACCAGGGCCGGATCCGCACCGAGCCCGAACTCGTCGATGAGGACCTCGAAGGTGCACTGCCGGCCCCGGTGGGTGAATTCCGCGTCAGGGGCATCGAATGATCGGCCATCAACCCCGGCCGCAGTAGCGAGAACCCGGTCGGCGGGGGCGAAAACGATCTCTGCGTCCGGATCGATGAATCTTCGGATCAGCCAGGGACAAGCAATCCGGTCAGTCTTGGGGCGGGCGCGGGTGATCCACTTCAATCGCGTTCTCCTTCCGGTTCGTGAGGGGAATGGTCCGAAACCAGCTCCATAGAGCGAGGTCGTAGATGCTCTTGATAGTGCCGGCAATGACGAAGGGAGCCCCGGCGGCGAATGAGATTGCGGCTCCGGCGACCAGAGGCCCGATCGGCCGGACGATGTAGCGAGCGGTGTTGGTGTAGGCGATGGCGGCGGTCCTTTCCTCGGCCTCGACCAGGCTCATCACGTATGCCTGACGGGTGGGGACGTCCATTTGGCTCAGAGCCGACCGGGCCAGCAGAAGTCCGGCGGCGATCTCGAAACTGGGGGCAAACGCGACTGCCGCCAGGAGCAGGTTCGACGGGAGGTGGGTGAAGACCATGGTGTTGAGAAGCCCCCACTTCCGGGCAATCAGCGGCGCTGCCAGGAACGAAAGGGTCTGGACGACTCCGACGGCCGCCAGAAGGGCCCCGACTGTGGTGGTGGTGGCTTGGAACCGGTCGATCAGCCAGAAGGCGATCAGGGTTTGGACCACGAATCCTCCCGCGAAGGCGTCCACTGCGAAAAGGGCGGCAAGACGGGTGACGGCCCTTCGAGACTTTCCCAGCGGCGCAGACTTGCGAGTCGTCGAGGTCACCTCGACCATCGGGCTCAGCCGACGGGACAGCACTATCCCCGTTGCCGCGATCGGTACGAGGACCAGGAACCAGAGTCGATCCGGGGGGGCGCCTTCCCACGCTTGTCTTGTGGCTTCCGGAAGCCCAGCCGCCAGGGCTCCCAACGATCCGGCGGCAGCGGCGATGGCGTTGTACCAGCCAAAGCCTGCGGCCAGCGAGTCGGACGGCAGACGACCGGAGAGCATCGACAACTCCAGGGTCGTAAAAGGGCCGGACTCGATCACCTCGGCCGACAGGGCGCCGGTCAAGGTCACAACCACCAGCAACCAAAGCGGGGCGTTGCTGGCAAGGACCACACCCGCCACACCAAGCAGCAAGTACATCAACGCGTAGCTCCGCCGACGGCCGTAGCTATCAGCCCAACGGCCGATAACTGCCTGGGCGATAACAGTGCCCGCCACCAAGGCTCCGAGGACCACGCCCGCACCGATAGACGAAAGTCCCCGCTGCGCGAGGGTCGAAGCCAGGAGCACCGACCCGAGCCCATACCCGAAGGCGCGCAACGCCTGTGCGACCAGCACCAACCGAACGTCGCGCTCAATGGACAAAATCAGACACTTCTGTGCACGGTGGGGGCTCTCTCATGTGCGGCTTCATCATCAAATGGCTGGAAGGTTCGTCGGCCAATTTCGAACATGGTCGCCGACGTCCGTCGCATTTTCCGCTCGCGGCCTACGGTTCAGCGTGGCTCGTTAGGTTGCCGACATCGTTGGGACGCGGCTCGGTGGTGGATCCGTCGGGCCAGGCAGTGACGCAGACGCGGTTCCCAGCCTTATCGGCGAGCGTCCAGTGCTCCTTGCTCTCCCAGACGATGCGACCGCCCGCGGCCAGCGCCGCCGCCACCCTCGCTTCCACACGTTCGCGCGCGACCGACACGTCGATGTGCATCGCATGGCGTAAAGGCTTGGCCTCATCGAGCGCTTGCATCCAGACCGTCGATCCGTGACCAAGCGGGTCGACGGCATTGTCCTCCGCCATCGCGGCATAGCCGAGCACCGCCCGCCAGAAGTCGACGTCCACCGCGTCCGGCGTGGATGCGATAGCGAGTTGCACCTCCTGCACAGCGGCACGGTCGGCGACAGCACCGTGGGCCCTCGCCGCCGCTGAGACCGCGCGAGCGAGGTCGACATGGCGCTGATCGAGTCCCCAGAGGTCGCGGGTCAACCGCACAGTGGCGCCGAAATCTGAAATCGTGATGAGAGTCCCCGAGCCCTCGAGGCCCGCGACCCGGGCGAAAGCCCCGGCGAGTCGCGCCGATTCGCCGAGCGATTCGCAGCGGAATGCCGCTGTGGCTCCGCCGTGCAGCACCACCCAGTCATCCACCCCTTCGGCGGCCAGAAATTCCTGCCAGCCTTCTTGGCTCACACCCCACCTCCTGCTCACACGATATCTGACCGCCGCCGCGGGTTATGGGTGTGAGATAGGGCAGGTCACCTATGTTCTGGATCGCTTCAAGAGGAAGTGTGGTCTCGTCTTCGTCGTGGCTTCTCTCAGGCGGCAGGCACTCTCAGGGCGAAATTAACGGCCTCGTCGATATTCATCGACCGGCCCGCGGACCATGCCGCTTCGAGAAGAGTGGGTTCCATCGCGGTGTGCAACGTGGAAATCGCAGCCTCGTATTCGGCGATTTCGTGTGGGCCCCGGCGCGCGTTGGCCGCCTCGCGAATCATCTCGGCAGCCCCCAATATGGTGGCGGCTCGGTCATGCTCTTTGGTGGTCAACGCCAGGTACCCGAAGCATTCCAGCTGGTTGGCGATTGCCCCCCGGTAACCCAGATAGCTCCAGTCCGGAAGCGTCTCGCGATAGAGCGCCTCCGCCTCGGCGACGTCCCCACCGACCCGGACCGCGTGAGCGAGGTCGCTGCGGGCGACCAATGCGAGCGTCCGGTCGCCCAACGTCTGGTACGAATCAGTCGCCTTGCCCAACCAATGGCGAGCCTCGTCCAAACGTCCGACATACCCCGCCAGCCGACCCCGGCTCAATGTCGCGAATGCGATCGCGACGAGGTTGCCGGTTCGATTGGCGGCTTCGGTTCCGCTGGCCAAACGGCGCTCGGCACTGTCCCGGTCGCCATTGGCTATGTGCCAGAGGGCAAACCCGGCCTCGGCGAAACTGAGGTTCCACCAGTCTTCCAAGTTTCTCAGGCGCTCGATGATCTCGGCTAGGACCTCGGGCCGATCGAAATCTCCGGCGAAGCTGTAACTCACGCTCACCGCCGCCAACGCGCCCGACCAGGTTTCGGCGTCGTCAACCTGGCGGGCCAGGGCATAGGCCTCCTCAGCCAGTTCGACCGCACCTTCGCCCCCCTTCCATATCGAGCGATGGAAAGCCTCCGCCGACAAGATGCGGGAGACCAAAATGTCGTGATCCCGGACCCCTTCGGCGGGGGGCTTCGGGAGCCGCCTGGCGAGA
>DATEEG010000210.1:0-14453 GCA_035281305.1 Acidimicrobiia bacterium
GGGGGTAATGCCCGAAGTCCCTGGTGTCGGGCGGTGAGATAGATAGTAGCACCACGTCACGGGAAGCAAGTCCAATCATTCTTGAGGCGGAAGACGGAAGACGGAAGACGGAAGACGGTAAAGACGGCGTTTCTGACAAACGTCAGACCGTGGCCAGGAATTCCAGAAGGGTTTCGTAGTCGTTGGGCAACTGCACGATCCTTTCTTCCCTCTCCGTCAGATCGGCCAGTTCGTCCGGCAGCGGTGGATCGAATCCGATCGCCGATCGGACGACGTCGCCAAACTTGGCGGGATGGGCCGGGGCCAGGGTTACCAGGGTTTCGCCCGGTTGCCGGAGGCGACGCCCTACCTCCCAGCCCACCGCCGTATGGGGATCGATCACAAGGCTGTGGTCGCGATAGACGTTTCTGATCGTTTGCACGACCGTCTCATCATCGACCCAACCTGAGGCGAAGTCGGCGCCGGCCCTCTGACGAAGATCGTCCGACAGCCCCAACCGCCCCTCCCTTATGAGTGCCTCCTGCCACTCTCCAACCCGTTCAGGGTCGTGGCCGGACAGTTCGTAGAGGTACCGCTCGAGATTGGAGGGGATCTGGATGTCCATCGCCGGAGCGTGGGTCGGCACGACCCCCTCTACTGCCAGGATGCCGTCGTTGAACAGACGCGCCAAGCCGTTGTTCGCATTGTTGGCGATCAACAACCGGCCGATCGGCGAGCCGGCGCCGTGGCTCGTGATTCGCTTCGCAACCCAGCCGGAATAGACGTTGCCGAAGTTGCCGGTGGGAACGGCAAAGGCCACCCGATCGCCTCCGGCCTTTCCCGCCGCCCAGAGGTAGTAGGCGCTCTGCGCCACCACCCTTGCCCAGTTGATCGAGTTGAAGGCTCCCAGCGAGAGGCCATGGTTGGGATCGGCGAACGCTCGCTTCACCAACGCCTGACAATCGTCGAACGTCCCCTCAACCGCAATGGCGTGGACATTGGCATCCTTCACTGTGGTCATCTGTCGCCGCTGCACTTCTGAGACCCGCCCGGCCGGATACAGGATCACGACGTCGATGTTTTCTCGCCCTCGACAGGCGGCGATGGCGGCCGAGCCGGTATCCCCCGAGGTGGCACCGAGCACCAGGAGCCTCCGCCGGGTCCGGGGAAGCACCAGGTCGAACATGCGCCCTATGACCGACAGCGCATAGTCCTTGAACGACAGGGTCGGTCCCCAGAACAACTCGAGCAGGTAGTGGTTGTCTCCCACCTCCCGCAGCGGTGCGATCTCGGGATGGCGAAAGTTGGAGTAGGCGGATTCGGTGATCGATGACAGGTCCCCCCCAACCGGATCGGGAACGATGAAAGGCGCCATCGTCGCGGCCACGAGGTCGGGATAGGTCCTTGGTCCGGACAGATCGATCCTCGGCCAGGTCTCCGGCAGGAACAACCCCCCGTCGGGGGCGAGGCCCTCGATGAGCACCTCTTCGAAGCCGGGGCGGCCGGGATGACCCCGAGTCGAGAGGTAACGCATTACCGGATGACAGCGAGCTGGTCGGTCCCGAGCACCCGGATCGTGGCCGCGACCTGTTTCACCACCGCCAGGGCCTGGAGGCGCTGGACTGCCTGCTGATGGGCGTCTTCGGTGGCGTCGTGGGTGATCAGGATGAGGGTCGCTTGGTCGCCCCGACCCTCCTGCCAGACCGATCCGAGGGAGACCCCGGACTCGCCGAAGACACTTGCGATTGCGGCGAGCACCCCCGGCGAGTCGTCGACTTCGAGGCGGATGTACCAGCGGGAGGTGACGGCCCCGAAGTCGGCCACTTCTCGATCGGCCAGGAGAATCCGGGGCGCCACCTGGGCCCCGGCCAGGAGCTCGCGCGACGCATCGATCACATCGCCGAGGACCGCGGTAGCCGTAGGTTCCCCACCGGCCCCTGGTCCCGAGAAGAGAAGTTGCCCGACGGCGGGACCTTCCACGAACACCGCGTTAGTTGCCCCTCGGATCGATGCGAGGGGATGCGACCGGGGAACGAAGGTCGGATGAACTCGGACCGATACCCCCGACGGCCCCGAGTCGGCGACGCCGAGCAGCTTGACGACGTAGCCGAGCTGGCGGGCGAAGGCGAGATCGCCGGTGTCGAGCCCGTCGATACCCTCGCGGTGGACCCGGTCCGATCCGACCCAGACGCCGAACGCCAGGCCGGCCAGGATCACCGCCTTGGCAGCGGCGTCGGCTCCGCTGACATCGGCGGTCGGATCGGCCTCGGCGTATCCCAGCGCCTGGGCGGCCTTGAGAGCATCGTCGAAAGAGGTTCCCTCCTCGTCCATGGCGGTGAGGATGTAATTGGTAGTGCCGTTGACGATGCCGAGCACCCGGCTGATCTTTTCGCCGGCCAATGACTCTGTCAACGGACGGATCAGAGGGATCCCGCCCCCTACGGCCGCTTCGAACAGAAGGGACACACCGCTCGAGGCCGCGGCTGCAAAGAGCGCCGGGCCTTCGGCGGCGACGAGTTCCTTGTTGGCGGTGACCACTGGTTTTCCGGCTCGAAGAGCCCTGAGGACGAGGCTTCGGGCCGGCTCGAGACCACCCATCAGCTCGACGACCAGGGAAACGCCGGGGTCGTCGACGACTTCCTCGAGGTTGTCGGTGGCGTATTCGGCCGGGAAATTGCGGGCCCGGTCGAGGTCGCGGACGGCGACTTTCACCAGTTCGAGGTCGAGACCGGTTTTCTGTGCGATCGTGACCCGATCGGCGAGCAGCCGCCGCGCCAGGGTTCCCCCGACGATGCCACCACCGAGAATGCCAATGCCAACTTTCACAAGCGGGCGATGGTACCGACCCAAGTAGTGGGTGGTGCGTGGTGCGTGGTGGGGCGGAAGAACCCGCGACCCAGGGTCGTTTTGGTCGTCCAGCAACGAAAACAGCCCACAGTCGTTGTCGGGCGGCAGGCCGAACCCCGACCTGACGCGGCCAATTACCCTCCAGGGCCATGACCGGTACTGCTACCTCCACTCCGCAGGCGCCTTTTGGAACGGTGTTCGCGACGACCATGGCCAGCACCACCTTCAATGAGTCCGGTTACGGACCCGTCCGGCTGCACGAGGTAGAGGATTTCGCCATGCATCCGGGTGCCCACGTCTTCCACTACGCCAGCGCGTGCTTCGAAGGCCTGAAGGCCCATCGCGGTGCCGGCGGCGAGGCGAGAATCTTTCGTCTCGATGCCCACGCTGCCCGCCTGCGACAGAGTGCCGGGTTGATGTGCCTGCCCGTCCCCGACGAAAAACTCGTCATCGATATGGTCGAAGCCGTCGTCGCCGCCAATCGTGACGAGATCCCCGAGCCACCCGGGAGCCTCTATCTGCGGCCCACGCTGATAGGGGCTGAGGTCAACATCGGAGCGGCCGGATCTCCGCCCAAGAACGGCTTCTTCTACGTTCTTGCTTCACCGGTCGGGGACTACTTCGCCGGTGGGATGCGAGCACTTCGGATTCTGATCGAAGATGAACATCGCCGGTCGACGCCGGGATTTGGAATGGTCAAGGCTGGCGCCAACTATGTCTCGGCATTGCGAACGGTCGTCGCCGCCCGCCGCGACCACAAGGCGGATCAGGTTCTGTTCGCACCGAACGGCTTCGTCGAGGAGACCGGCGCCTCCAACTTCCTCCTGATCGACGACGACATCGTCGTGACCGCCCCGCTTTCGGAGTCATATCTTCATGGTGTCACCCGTGATTCCACCCTCCGGCTGGCAGCCCGCCTGGGTTACAAGGTGGAGGAGCGCCCTCTGAGCGTGACCGAAGTCCTGACCTGGAAGGGCGAAGCCGCGTTGTCCGGTACCGCCGCAGTGCTCTCGGCAGTCGGGACCTTCATCCACAAAGGTGAAGAGATCACCATCAATGACGGAGCAGTGGGATTGAACACGCTGCGACTCCGGACGGCCCTCACCGATATCCACACCGGCGTCGCCGAGGACCCATTCGGGTGGGTTCGCATCGTCTGAGCGTTGCCGCCCAACCGTCCGGAACCCCCGCAATCCACCGTCGGTACAATTGGCTCGACGTGCCCTCGTAGCTCAGGGGATAGAGCGCTGGCCTCCGGAGCCAGGTGCACAGGTTCGAATCCTGTCGAGGGCGCTCTTACAGCAAAAACCGTGGGTGGGGCATAATCGGCTGAATGGAGCGAATCTCCTTTGGCAAGATGCAGAACCCGATTCGAGGGCTACTCCATGGTTCGGCAGCGCTTGTGTCCGTCGTTGGAGTGATTGCCCTCATCGCCTCCGCCGACGGTCCGGGCCTGGTGAGCGTGGCCATCGTCTATGGCGTCGCCCTCGTGGGAGTCTTCACCACCAGCACGCTCTATCACTGCCTTCCGTGGAGCGTCGTCTGGAAGGCCCGCTTTCAGCGCCTCGATCACACCTGGATCTACGCCCTGGTGGCCGCCACCTTCACCGCCCTCCTGGTGGGTTCGCTGGATGGGCCGGCGGTTGGCATCGGGGTGGCTCTCATCTGGGGCATCGGCGCCCTCGGCGCCCTGAAGGAGTTCCGACCACGAACCCGCAACAAGCTGACCCTGCTCGCCCAGGTCGCCCTCGGCGCCGGCCTGATGGCACCCCTCTTCTTGATGCTGGGCGCGATGGAGCCAAAGTTGTTCGTCTTGACCGTGGCAGGAAGCATCGCCTATCTGGTCGGGATGATCATGATGATTCGCCACTGGCCCCGACTCCTGCCCCGCATTTTTTCCTATCACGAGGTGTTTCACATCATCGTGATTGCGGCCGCCGTGACCCATTTCCTGGTTGTCCGGGAATTGATCTCCGCGATCTAGGCCACTTCAAACCTCACTCTCCCGGCCCGTTCTAGTCACACCCGGCCGCCTAAACTTGGACTTATGCCTCGCTCAATTTGGAAAGGCGCAATCTCGTTCGGCTTGGTCACCATTCCGGTCGCCCTTTACACAGCTACCGAGTCGAAGACTCCCAAGTTCAAAATGCTCCGCGGGACCGACCATTCCCCGATCAAGTACAAGCGCGTGGCCGAGAGCGACGGAGAAGAGGTCGTCTGGGACGACATCGTTCGCGGCTACGAGGTCGAAAAGGGCAAGTACGTCGTGTTCACCGACGAGGAACTGGAAGCCGCGACGGCGGCCGACGGAAACCGCCTGGTCGACGTGGTCCAATTCGTCGACGAATCCGAGATCGACCCGATCTACTACAAGTCCTCTTATTACCTGGCGCCCGAACGGACCGGCGTCAAGGCGTACAAGATCCTGCTGGAGGCGCTCAAGGACAAAGGCCGGGTCGGGCTCGCCAAGGTATCGATCCGGGACAAACAGCAGCTGGCAACGGTGCGGGCCAAAGATGGGGTCCTGGTCATGGAGACGATGTATTGGCCCGACGAGATTCGCGAGCCGGAGTTCGAGGAACTCGACGGCGACGTGGAGCTGAGGAAGGAAGAGGTCAAGATGGCGCAGCTGCTCATCGATGGTCTCACCGCCGAGTTCGATCCCGAAGCCTTCAAGGACAGCACTAGAGAGGCAATCGAGGTCGCGGCCCAGAAGAAGGTGGACGGCCAGGAGATCGTCGCACCCGAAGCTCCCGAGCCGACCAAAGTCGTCGACCTGCTCGAAGCCCTCAAGGCCAGCGTCGAGGCGACCAAGAAGCGCAAGGCCGGTTGATTCCGCCCTCCGCTATCCGCCAGCCGTTGACGACGTCGGGCCGTCCGATGCCCACGTCACCGAATCCGACGGGACGTCGCCTGCCAGGCCCTTGAAGACAGGGGCCCGCAACCGGTCGTAGGGAGTCCACTGCCGATACTCGATCTCGACGACCAGGACCGGATCGACGAACGACTTGTGCCCGGGCACATCGACCACGTTGACGAACGGTGAGTCCTTCCTCCGAAGGGGGTTCAGCAGAACGCCGACTTCGCGCAAGGTCCGATCGGTCAGACCCGAGCCGATCGAGCCGATGAATCTCAGGCCGTCGGGGGCCCACAGACCGAGCAGCAGAGAACCGAAGGTCACGGCTCGAGCTCCCTCGCCTGCCAGGAAGCCACCGACCACGGCTTTTCCCCGGTGCTTGTGAGCAACCTTGCGCCAATCGGGCGACCGGCGGCCCGGGTAGTAGAGGGAGCCCGCCTTCTTGGCGACGATCCCCTCCATCCCCCGTTCACCGACCGCCTCGAAAAGCGCTTCTCCCTCACCGAGAACCGGTTGGCTGATCACCGCCGGTTTGGGAAGGTCCAATTGGCCGAGCAGTTCTCGGCGGGCTTCGTATGGCAGGTCGCACCGATCGCCGTCCTGATACAGCAGGTCGAAGGCGATGAAGTTGGCCGGACGCTGGCCCAGCAAGAAGAAGCTCGGTGTACCGCCATCGTCGAAGGCGACGACCTCACCGTCGAGGACGACGTTCGCTTCCAACCTCATCGCCGCCACCTCGGGGAATCGGTACCCGACATCGTTGCCTCTTCGTGACCTGAGTTCCGTGCGGGCCGACCCGCAATACGCGATCGTGCGGTAGCCGTCCCACTTGACCTCGAACCACCAGCCGGGATCGGAGAAGGCCTTCGCCCACGGCGTCGCCAGCATCGGTTGATAGCGACCGGGCGAAGGACGGATCGTCATACTGCGCCCATGTTGGTCGATGACCACGGCCGTCAAGTCCGAATCGGGATCTACGGGCTCGCCATCGATCACCGCGCCGATCCGGCGATCCTGCTGACCAGGCTCGCCGCCGACGAAGTCGAGGCGGGGTACTGGACTCTTCCGGGTGGCGGCCTCGACTGGGGTGAGCACCCCCTGGAAGGATTGCGACGCGAGTTCATCGAGGAGACCGGTCTCGAACCGAGGGTGCTTTCCCTACTCGGGATCCACTCCTACTCGCTCACTCCGGAGCAACGAAGAAATCCGGGCCCTGCGATCCAGGTGATCCAGGCGGTCTACCTCGTGGCAGCCGCCGGCGATCTGGTTCACGAAGTGGGAGGAAGCACCGTCGAGGCCAAATGGTTCTCCCTGGCCGAACTCGACTCTGTCCCGGTGGTTGACCTGGTGAAGGTGGCCCTGGGATTCAGGGACGCTCTCAGGTCTCGCTGAGTGCCGAGGCGACGAGTCTCCTGACAAGACCACCGTCGACCTCGTCCTTGTGGTTCTTCATGATGTGACCGATCACCCGGCCGGCCGCCTTGGGATCACCAGCCACGCCCAGGTCGGCGATGGTTTCCCTCACCAGGGCTTGGGTCGACTCCTGATCGAGTTTGGTCGGGAGCCACCGGGACAGGTAGTCCACCTCCCAACCAAGCTTTCGAGCCATTTCCTCGCCACGCGGCCCTAATTCGAGGTATTCGGCCCGGGCTTTGTCCATCTTCTTGGAGTAGCTGGCAATGACCTGGCGGTAGAGATCGTCGTTGATCTCGCCCTGGAAGCCTGCGGCCGATTTCGCAATGCTGACCTCGGATTCGATCATCCGGATGACGTCCCGACGGTTGACGTCCTTGGCCTTCATGGCGTCTTTCAGTTCTTCGGAGAGTTGCTCTTTGATGGTGACCACGCGGTTTTCCTCGATCTCAACGAACGGCCCGGCGTAGTTCACCGGGATCGTCGGTGATGATCGCGGTCACCCCGATGGATTCCAACTCACCGACCCGGGACGGGTCGTTCAGCGTCCAGACGGCGACGGTCAGGCCAGCCTCGGCCGCGATCTGGCAGGAAGGACCCGACCTCAGGGCGAGTTCCCACTGGGGTATGACCGCCACATGCCCTTTGGCTAGCGCGTGATCAACGGCTGCGGCCAGGTCCCAATCCGCGTCGACCAGCAGGCCCGTCGCGACAGCCGGGAAGCCCACCCGGACCGCATCCATTGATGGCCAGTAGAAGCACGAGAGAAGGTCAGCGGGGCGAGCCAAGGCAGCCGTCTCCAACGCAGGGCCATGCTCGGAATCGAAACCGGGTTCGCCCGGAGAGTTCTTGACCTCGAGATTGAAGGCAGACGAGGGGAAACGTCCGAGGAGCTGGTCGAGGGTGGCGGGGCGGAAACCCCCGCCCAGGTCGGCGTCCGCCAAGTCCGACCACGGGGTCTCGGCGACGACCCGGCCACCGATGGTCGGATCATGGGAGAGGACCAGGCGTTGGTCGCCCGAAACCCTGATGTCGACCTCGACCATGTCGGCCACTTCCAGAGCGGCGGCGACACCGTCGAGGACGTTATCGGGATACCTGGTTGGCCATCCCCGATGGCCGATCACCTTCACGTGCGAATCTCCGGCAATTAGAGGTCACCTCGATGATTTCTGGAGAACAAGTCCAGTTTTAATTGTGGGAATTCGATTGCAGAACAGTGACCCCGTCATTACCGTACATCGTGCAAAAACACACACGCAGCTTCACAGGGTTGTACCATCTTGTGAAGAACTTCACAAGGAAGATGCCCATGGCAACCACCACCCTCACCGTCACAACGGAATGGCGAGAACTTGCTGCCTGTCGGGATTCAGAGCCATCGTTGTTCTTTCCCATCGGCAGCACGGGTCCCGCGGTCGACCAGATCGAGGCCGCCAAGGTGATTTGCGCCGCTTGTTCCGTTCAGGACGAGTGTCTGCAATACGCCCTCGAATCGAACCAGGAATCCGGCGTCTGGGGCGGCTACGCCGAGGACGAACGCCGCCGCCTCCGCAAGCGTTGGCTGGCCGAACGCCGCCGCCGGGCGATGTAGGCCGGAGAGTCGGAAGTCGTCAGGCGGAAATCAGGAAGCTCGAGTCTTCCGTCTTCCGTCTTCCTCAACCGCTGGCGCGGGCGAATCCGACCGAGCGGGAATCGGATTCTTGTTCGATCTCCAGGAATGCGAGCTTGTCGCGGGGTATCCCGACCAAGCGCTTCTTGGTGTCTTCGAACCAGAGCATCGACGTCCCGGCCGCGAAGGCAGCGTCGATGGTCTTCTTGAGCGACTCGGGATCGTCAGTCTCGAGTTCAACGACGCGGTCGGCGTCGACGATTCCGATCTTCACCTTCAAAGGGACTCCTAATTAGCGGTGGTTGGGCCACCCATCGTAGACCCCCCAAACCCCGACCTTCCGACCCCCTTCAACCAGGGCCCGTGCCCCGGTACGTTGGCAGGATGATCAAGCGATGGCTGGTTCTGGCGGGTTGGCTGGTGTTCGTCGCTGGCTCGATCGCCGCTCTCCACCGACTGGGAAACGCGTTCCCCCTCGAGCTGGCCCTCCAACCAGGAGGCACGCTCGAACCCGCGCTCGCTGCCGTTCTTCGAATGGCGGGACTGGCGGTCGGCTACTGGCTGGCAATTACAACGCTTCTGTACCTGTTCGGCCGGACCGGGCGCCTGCCGGGGGCAATTCGAGCGGTTGGTTGGACGACAATCGGCCCTATCAAGCGGCTTGTCGATGGCGTGGTGGCTGGAGCCGTGGTGGTCGGCTTTGGACTTCCGGCCACCGCCCTGGCAATGACCGGGCCGGGCTACATCCCGGTTCCCGCCGGCGACCCGGTCGGATCGGAGGTTGCTGTCCCAGGTTCCCTCCCCGAAGCGCTGTCCTCCCCGAGCGATCACCCACCCGTCCCGATGGCCGGCGATGCGGCAACGCCGCCTCCGGCCCCAGTTGCGAACACGCCCGTCCAGATCGAGGTCCGGGCCGGCGACCACATGTGGGCCCTTGCCGAAAAAAGGCTCACCACAGTGCTGGGCCGCGAGGTTGCAGACGTCGAGGTGGCTCCCTACTGGTTGAAAGTGGTCGGTGCCAATCTCTCTCGAATCCGATCGGGCGACCCTGACCTGATCTTCCCCGGCGAGATCCTGCTGCTGCCGGAGATCGACCCCTGACCGGAAGCGCGAATCAGACGCAGGACGGCCTAGGTGTTGTCGCCCAGGAAGATCTCGGACACCGAACTTTCGGTGAAGATGGCGTGAAGTGCTTCGGCCACGATCGATGCGATCGAGAGAACCTTGACCTTGTCCAGTCGGGTGGCGTCGGCTGAGACCGGAAGCGTGTTGGTAACGATTACTTCCTCGACCGATGAGTTCTTGATTCTGTCCACCGCCGGCTCCGAGAGAATGGCATGGGTGGCGGCGATGCGGACCGACAGCGCACCCTGGGCGGCCACCAGTTCGGCGGCGTTGCACACCGTCCCGGCGGTGTCGATCATGTCGTCGACGATGATGGCGTGTCGACCGGCTACCTCTCCTGAGACCTCCAGCGCCGCCGACGCGTTGTGGTGTTCTGGTTCCCGCCGCTTGTAGACGAAGGCCACGGTGGCATCGAGACGTCTCGCATATCTCTCGGCCCGTTTGACACCACCGGCATCCGGTGACACCACTGCCGTCGGCCCGTCGATTCGCTCACGCAAATAATCGGTGATGATGGGCAGGGCCGTGAGGTGGTCGAACGGCACGTCTACGAACCCCTGCAACTGGCCGGTGTGAAGATCCACCGAAACCAGGCGGTCCGCGCCCGCCACACCGAAGAAGCTGCCTACCAGGCGGGCCGTGATCGGCTCCCGGGGAAGAACCTTTTTGTCCTGCCGGGAGTAGCCGTAAAACGGCATGACTGCGGTGATCCTCCGGGCCGACGCCCGCTTGAGGGCATCGATGGTGATCCATTGCTCCATCATGTTCTCGTTGATTGGATGCGAATGGCTCTGCATGACGAAGCAGTCGGCTCCCCGCACGGACTCGGTCGGCCGGACGTAAATCTCACCGTTGGCGAAGGTATCGCGCTGCAGCCCGCCTAGCCGCACGCCGAGCATGTCGGCTACCTCGGAGGCGAGGGCTGGGTTGGCTCCTCCTGTGAAGAGCATCATTCGGCTTCGACTTACGAGGTCCATGTCAGTGTTCGGATGCCTTGGATCGGTGCCGCTCTTCCCGCCGGGCAGCGTAGCCCGGGATTTCTTGCTGATGTGAACGCTCGACGGCCAAAGCCCCCGCCTCGACATCTCTCGTTATGACCGACCCGGCGCCGGTGAACGCCCCCGGGCCGACAACTACCGGGGCGACCAGCATGGTGCTCGACCCGATGAATGCCCCCTCCCCTATCACCGTCTCGTGCTTTTCATATCCGTCGTAGTTGCACGTGATGGAGCCGGCGCCGACATTGACCCTGGCGCCGATCCGGGCGTCCCCGATATAGGAGAGATGAGGAACCTTGGCGCCTTCACCGACGCTGCTGTTCTTGATCTCGACGAACGTGCCCGCCTTGGAACCGGACTCGAGGACCGTCCCGGGACGGAGCGAAGCGTACGGCCCCACCTCCGCCCCCTCCCCCACCTGCGCCGATCGAAGCACCGAGTACCAGACCCTCGCTCCGGGCCCGATCATGGAGTCGAGGACGAAAGCGTCCGGGCCAATCGCTGCTCCCTTCCCGACCGTGGTCCGTCCCTCCAGGTGGACTCCCGGGTAGAGCCGCACGCCGGGAGCAAGCTCGACCGAGTCGTCGATGTAGACCCGGTCCGGGTCCTGCATCCACACTCCCTCGCGCTGCCAGCGGAGGTTGATCCTCCGCCTGAGCTCGGCGTCGGCATCGGCCAATTGATCCTGGGAATTCACTCCTGACACCTCCATCGGGTCGGCGCTGACGGTGACAACCTGCCCACCAGCGCGAATCAGTATCGGCAGAACATCGGGGAGGTAATACTCCCCCTGGGCGTTATGTGCGGCGACTTGGCCGAGAGCCGATCTGAGGGCCGCCCCCGAAAACGCATAGATTCCCGCGTTGACCTCGGTGATAGCGCGCTCGACGGAATTGGCGTCCTTCTCCTCGACGACCCTTTCGAAGGCACCGGAGCCGTTACGCACGATGCGGCCGTAGCCTGCCGGTTCCCTGCTCTCGAAAGTAACCATGGAGGCCACGTGACCTCGACGAGCCGCGGCCGCGGCCCCCAACAACTCGGACGTCACCAGCGGCATGTCGCCGTAGGTGATGAGGATGGTGTCGTCGTCGGACAGGTCGGCGAGGGACTCCAGGGCCACGGTCACCGCGTGGCCGGTTCCGAGCTGACTTTCCTGGATCACAGGTTCGGCCCAGTCAGGCAGAGATCGGGCTACCCGCCCGGCTTCGTGGCCGATCACCACGACTGTCCGATCGGGGTCCAGAACCTTGATCGCCTGCAAGGCCCAGTCCAACAACGTGCGGCCGGCCGCGGCATGAAGCACCTTGGAAAGATCCGACTTCATTCGCGTACCCTGGCCAGCAGCCAGGACAACGGCGATCAAGCTCATCCTCTTCCTCCACTGGCGCTAGGGATGCGGCGCCTTGTCGACACGGTTGACTTGCTGGGGGGGCAGGACTCGAACCCGCTCTTACGGGACCAAAACCCGCCGTGCTACCGGTTACACCACCCCCCAAAACGGGAGATTCTGTCGTTGCTAGGCCCAGTGTTGCCTTTCTTCGGCACTGCAACAAGGCCGGGAGGCCATATCGGGTCGTACGACAACAGGGGACGTACGCCTCACGATGGAACTCGGCCGGCACTGACTGAGCGAAACGAAGATGAGACCACGACGGCTTTAGGGTACCGAGGCGGCCCGTCGGTCGGATCCTGGGACGCGTGGAGGAACAAAGCGGCTTCGGGCCGGGAAGCCCCATCACAGGCATCCCCGCCAGCAGATAGGTCGTTAGGCCGCTTGACGCCGTCCGGTCATTTTCTAGCTTCACCAGTGGGTGGGCGGCTAGAAGCTTTCTAGTGCCCGGGAGCAACGGAGGCTAGAAATGCTTAGGAGTGGGAAACACGCGCGGACGCGCACGGGCAGCATCTATCGCCGACCGGCCCTGGCCGTTTTGACGGCGTTCATGCTGCTGATCGCAGGCGTGGCCCTGGCCGATGTCGTTCAAAACGATGTCGTTGCAGGTGGTAACGACACGATCAGCGTGGGTGGATCAACAACAATCGAATACAGAGTGACTGTCCAGGGCGGCGGACTCGACGGTGAAGGTGGCTGCAACGCGACGGCGGCTTCGCCGGCGACGGTCACCCTGAACGTTCCTGCCGGGGTCACCGCATCGACCACAACCATGACCTTCACGGCTTGCCAACCGGCTTTCAGATCCGTGACTTTCGGATCCTCGACCCCGGGCGATTACGCCATAACCGTGGCCAGCATCTCGGACGGGGGCCCGGGCAGTTACAGCAATCAGGCCAACTTCACACTCCACGTGAATGCCGCCACTCCCACGAACACGGCCCCGACGGTCGCCTTCACCACCACCCACACGACGGCGAACGAGGGTGATACCAAGACGTTCGCCTTTGCCATCACGGACACTCCTGCTGATACCCATTCGTTCGTCACGGGTTTCCCTGACTGCGGGACCGGGAATACGTTGGTGAATGCTTCTATCGACGGCTCGGCGGACACTGGCACCTTCCAATGCCTGTTTCCCGACGGCGATGTCCCAGCCGTGACTTCGACGGTCGGCGTCCAGATCGAGGATCAGGGGGGTCTCCCCAGCAACATCGCCACGGCCGACGTAACCGTGAACAACGTCGCCCCTGCAGTCTCGTCGCTCACCGGCAGTACGCCCGTCGATGAGCACTCCACAGCGACACAAACCTATACGTACGCGATCAGCGAGCCCGGGGTCGACACGGTTACGGCGACGCCGGAGTGTGGGACCGGCAACTCCGTATCCGAGGCTACGAACACGAATGCAGGAGGCAGCTTCAAATGCACGTTCCCGGACGGGCTGGACCCGGCGGTCGAATCGACGGTGTCGGTCTCGGCAACTGACTCCGATGGCGAGGAAGGGAACACCACGACCTTCGGCGTCCTTGTAAACAACGTGGCGCCGACCGTCGTCGCCGGTTTTGACGGTGCCGTCGATTGCCGAACCAATGCGACAGTCACCATCGACCCGGACGACGTGGGCGTGAATGACAGTCCCTGGACAATCGACATCGACTGGGGTGACGGGACCACCGAACCGGAGATCTCGCGCACGGATCTCGAGCCGTTCACAGTCACCCACGTCTACACGCTCGCCGGCACCTACGACGCCACTGTTTCAGTGACGGACAAAGATGGCGCCACAGGGTCGGACCTGACCAACTCAGTGACGATCAACCAGACCTACGCCGTGGACTTTCTGCCACCATTTGACGAGTCGACACCCAGTGGGTTGATCGTCAACAAGATGAAGAACGGCCGGGTCGTTCCCGTCAAAGTGACCCTGTACGACGAATGTGGACTGGCTCCCGTGACTGATCCCGACATGGATGTCTCAATCAAGGTAACGAAGACATCAGGAACCGGTACCGGTGATCCTGTCGAGGAGTACGCCGATGCCGGACAGTCGAGCGCCGGGACCAACGAGTTCCGCTGGTCTGATGACGGCTTCTGGATCTACAACCTGGACAGCAAATACCTGGGGCTCGTCCTCAACAATCTTTACCGGGTCGACGTCTACGTCGGCCTTGTAAAGGGGACCGTCGACAACTGGGCCGTCGTCCAGCCTGTGAAATAGCCAACTGATTC
>DATEEG010000211.1:0-2725 GCA_035281305.1 Acidimicrobiia bacterium
CGATGAAGAAAGGAGCCCGCCGTCGGGTCGGTGTTTCGGTGGCGGAGGTGCTCACGGCAATGCCCCATTAAAGCGTCTGCCGCAGGCCACCCAATCCATCGCCAACAGCCGCCCCAGGGTGTAACAAAACGGGGGTTGGTCGTACTTTTCACTAGGGCTTGCTGGCACCAACCTCCGGCTTACTTCCTGGACGGAGTCGATCACCAGACAAGTTGAAAGGCACCGGGCTGCTAACGGCCCGGTGCCTTTCGGGTTTGTGGCCAGCCGCGATCGCGGCTCTGTCTGTCAGCCCTCGGGAGCGAACCCGACGCCGTGGTCAGGAGAACCGTTCTTGGCGGCTCCGGGGATTACGGCCGGCTCGCCCTGGGCAGGATTGGCCTTGCCGCTGTGATTGGCGGCGAGAAAGACGTCGTCCTCCACCTGGAGGTCGCCGGCACCGTCACCGTCGAAGTCGAGATAGACATCGGCAAACCCACCGGTGAGACGCCCGGCGGCGTTGACGCCCTCGAACGACGCCTCGCCGGTGGTGACGTCGATGATGACCGTGGTGAGATTCCCGGCCCCGCCGGGCTTGCTCTGGTTGATGCAGTGGGCTGCAAACGCGGGCGCTGCTCCCATAACCGTCAGGGCCGCGACCAGCGCGACGAATAACACACCTCTTCGCATTCCCTACTCCCTTCGTTCTCGGAACGATCCGTCCCGGCCGGGCAGCGTAGTCAGCGAACAGTCCCAACGAACCACCGCGCCTTCTTGACGGCGCGGGTAAGAAGTGGAAGAATCACAGAGTTGTAATTACACGGGTGTGACCCAACTGTGAGGGAGACGCGATGAGGGTGCCGTCGATGCGAGGGAAACTGATCGAGGCACTGGCGGTGGGGGAGCTCGCTTGGCAGGACTACGCCAACTGTCGCGGCGCCGACGCCGATCTGTTCTTCCCGGAAAGGGGCGCCTCGACTCGTAAGGCCAAGGCCATCTGCAACGCCTGCGACGTCAAGGCCGAGTGCCTGGACTTCGCCATCGTCCAGGGAGAGAAGTTCGGGATCTGGGGCGGCATGTCGGAACGAGAGCGGCGCCGGGTGCGCCGCCAACGTACGGTCGCTCGCAAGACGGCATAGCCCGTCCCCCCCTTGGTTCGGGGGCGTCGTCGCGGAGCGCTAGAGGTAAAGCCCTGAGCCCTGTTCGCCCTCTGGTGCACCTCGCGAGATCGCCGCCCGGCGCGCCATCTCCTGAAGTTGTGCCTGGGCCGCCATCTGCTGGGTGAAGAGCGATGCCTGGATTCCATGGAAAAGGCCTTCGAGCCAGCCGATCAACTGTGCCTGGGCGATCCGCAACTCGGCTTCAGACGGTTTGTCGACATCGATCGGAACCATGATCTCGTTGAACTCTTCGAGGAGATCGGATGGCAGCATCTCGCGGAGTTCGTCGAGGCTGCGTCGGTGGACTGCCGCCAGGCGCGCCTTTCCCTGATCGTCGAGGGGAGCGTGTCGCACCTCTTCCAGCATCGCTCTGGTCATCGAGGCGATGCGGATGAGCTTGGTCGGCAGGCCGGCTCCGGGCGGCCCTTCTGCGGGAGGGGCAACTTCTGCCGAGGGGGGCGGTTCGATGGCATCGGGGGTGATCGGCTGTTCAGAGGTCATTGCCCGAGAGCGTAACCCTCCCCGGCGCTATCGAACCCCTTCCAACCTCGTTCCCGGACCCATATGATCGAAAGATCGATCCAAGGAGGACGGCTTTGGTGGACGGTGGCGATCTGCCCCCGATCCTGGACGCGGCCCAAGTTGCCGACCTGCTGGGCATGAACGTGCAAATGGTTCGTCGATACGCCCGCGAGGCCCGTCTTCCCGCCTACAAACTTCCGGGCGGACGAAGCTTTCGGTTCTTCCGGGATGAGATCTTCGAATTCCTGCGCCAACACCCGGCGGTGGCAGAGGGCGAGGAGGATGACGTGCTCATTCCGGACGAGACCTGATTGCCATAACGACTCCGTCGAAGGGGAGATAGCACCGCTCGGTTGCAAGCCTCACCTCGACGTGATCCGTGGCCACCACTTCGATCACCCCGCTGGCTTCGATGAGAGGCGATCTGCAACGGAGCGTCAATTCTTCGCCGGTGAGTTCGAACTCGGTCAACCTCGCCCTGAAGGTCGCGGAAGCCGGCTTTCCGGTCCGTCCGCCTTCTCGGGCGGGGGACAACGCGATGGCGATCGAGTCGAGTCGCGCCTCGACGAAGTGGGTAGCGGTCAGCAAGCTCAGGTAGTCGGAACCGACCGCCAGCAATTCACCGCTCCAATTGCTTTCTAGAAAATGGACAGTCGCCCTATGTCCCTGATGCATCGCCGTAGTGGCGACATCACGGAGAGTCGCGCTGCGTCGTCGTTGCAGCTGGACCAGACGCTCGACCTCTTCGGCTTCGCTCCGGAATTCGGCCGCCACCCGTCGCCGGAGTTCGGCGGCAAGGTCGTCGAACTCCTCAGGCTCCCATCTCATTTCTTTCGCGTTCTCGACCGCCCGGGGAGGGGGGACCGTAAGGTCGCCGCCAATTGCTTCGGGGTATGGGGCAATAGGGAGGCGGGGTGATTCGTGAACAAGTGGGCGAGGCTACTCGTGTGGGTCCAGGTCGGGTCCGCCGGCGCAACCCTCTCACGCGCGTCTCTGCCGCCCACCTTCTCATGCTTCTCGCCGCCGTCTTGGCGTTCGCAACCAACCTCGTCGTTCTTCGCAATCAT
>DATEEG010000212.1:0-4148 GCA_035281305.1 Acidimicrobiia bacterium
ACTTCGACGATGGAGCGAGCGTGCTCGACTGCTTCAACACAACCGAGGTCCTCGGCGTCGGGGCGAATCATGTCGATCATTTCTTCGACGAGGTCCTTGTACGGCACCAGGACTCCCTGGCCGTAGTCCATCAACGAGCCCTCGACGCCGTAGCGCTGGGCGCGCCAGATGTTCTCCGAGATCAGCATGGGGGCGTACTGGCGCCAGCGTTGGTTGTTGCGCCGTAATCGCCAGAGCATGTGCAGGATCGACACGTACACCGCGGCCACGGTCAGCGTGTCCTCGACTCTCGTGCATACATCGGTGATCCTCATCTCCAGGGTGGGATATCGAGCCGACGGCCTCACGTCCCACCAGATCTTGGAGGAGTCCTCGATGATTCCGGCCCTCACCAAGACGTCGACGTGACGCTGGTATTCGCTCCAACTTGCGAACTCCTCGGGCAGCCCGGTGCGGGGCATGGTCCGAAAGGTCGATATTCGGTAGCTTTTGAGGCCGGTCTGTCGTGACCCCCAAAAAGGTGACGAGGTCGACAGCGTGAGGAGGTGGGGAAGGAAGTACCGCACTTGATTCATCAGGTCGATTCGCAAATCGGCATCCTCGATCCCGGCATGGACGTGCATTCCGCAGATAACCATCCGCCTTGCAACCATGCCTAGATCTTCGGCCATGACCTTGTACCGGTCCCGGTCGGTCGGCTGCTGCTCCCACCACAAGGCAAAGGGGTGGGTCGAAGCCGCAATGATCGCCGCTCCGTGGGACGCCAGCACCTCGTTGAGGGTGGCGCGCATGGCTCCGAGTTCCTCTCCAGCCGCCTTGATCGTCTCGTGCACCCCGGTGGCAACTTCGAGTTGAGCCCTGAGGAACTCCGGCATTGCCCGGTGGCCCAGCGCCCGCTCCGCCGCCGCCCACACTTCCTGACCCGGATCATTGACCAGGTTGCGAGTGCCACGGTCGACCAGGAGATATTCCTCTTCGATCCCGACGGTCAGAGCGGGTCGAGTCATGAGGTGCATGTCGTGTTTCTAGTCCGGAGTGGAGCCAGATGCCGCGCCAAACAATGAGACGCCAGACGTCAGGCGTCAGACGCCAGTCGGCCGGTGCCGCCTGCCTAATTACTAACGATCGAAGCCAGAACCGTTCGGCGCTCCGCCGAGCAGGCTTCGCGGACATGGCAGTCCGCCAGGTGATCGTTGACCAGGCCCATCGCTTGCATGAAGGCATAGACGGTGGTGGGCCCGACGAAGGTGAACCCCCGCTTTTTGAGATCTCCGGCTAGTCGTTTTGAAGTCTCGGTAGTCGGCGGAACCTCGACTGGAGCTTGATCCGAGGGGTCTGCATAGGCCCAGAAGAAGGTGGCCAGCGAACCGTACTCCTCGATCACGCCCAAGGCGCGGTTGGCGTTGTTGATCGTCGAGCGGATTTTCCCCTGGTGGCGAACGATGCCACTGTCGGAGAGGAGGCGGGTGACGTCGGAATCGTCGAAGCCCGCCACGAGAGCCGGGTCAAATCCGGCAAAAGCGCTCCTAAAGGCCGGCCGCTTGCGAAGGATCGTCAGCCAACTGAGACCCGACTGAAACCCCTCCAGGCAGAGCTTTTCGAACAGGCGACGATCGTCGGTGGCAGGTCGTCCCCACTCAGCGTCGTGATATTCCAGATAATCGGGGCCGCTTCCCCACCAACAGCGGGCCAACCGGTCTGGCCCCACCACGACTTCTTGCATTCCCAGAAACTAATGACGGGCCGGGACCAAAATCGATCAGAACCACGTTGAATAACCATATGGAGACCTCACTCGACCCTGTCACCGCATCCAGCCCGTCGCCATCCCGGGCCAATGGTCGACTCGGGCCTGCATTGTTCGGTGCGGTCTCGGTTGCACTCTCCTTCGGTGTCTCCGAGCTGCTCGCCGGAGCGATCGGTGCTCCTTCCCTCATTCAGGGTGTTGCCGACTGGGTGGTCGATTCCGCCCCGCCCGGTCTCAAGGACTGGGCGATCGCAACTTTCGGCACCAACGACAAACCGGCCCTCCTGATCGGCATCGTGACGGTCGGACTGCTGCTCGGCGCCGTGGTCGGGTTGGTCTCGCGGCGCCGGCTCGAACCGGCGATCGGTGCTTTCGGAGTTTTCGGGATTCTGGCGGCAACCGCCACGGCTTCGAACCCGGCGGCCGGGACTACCGGCCCGTGGCTGATCGCCATCGTCTCGGTGACCCTGGGGTTGATTGCGTTCCGGTGGCTCGTCAACCGTCCCTCGTCGACCCGAGGGAGCGGGGAAGCCGATCATGATCGACGCGGCTTCCTTCGGGCCACCTCGGTTGGAGGCCTTGCCTTGCTCGCGGCCGGAGCGGGGCGGGTCCTTTTTTCAACCAACCGGGCCGCCGCCAGCCAGCAATCAGAGGTCACCGTCAGTCCGGGTACGAGCGATATTCCGGTGGCGGCCTCGTTCGACAGCCTCGAGGGTCTCACCCCGGTGGTGGTTCCCAACGCCGACTTCTACCGGATCGACACAGCCATAGTCGTGCCCCGGGTCGATCTCGACGCGTGGTCGCTGAGCTTTTCGGGGATGGTGGACAATCCGTATTCGATCACCTTCGACGAACTCATGGAACTCCCGATGATCGAGCGATATGTGACATTGTCATGTGTCTCCAATCCGGTGGGGGGACCGCTGGTCGGCAACGCCCGCTGGTTGGGAGTTCCGCTCAAGGATCTGCTCGACCGGGCCGGCGTCCAGGCCGGCGCCGACCAATTGGTGGCGCGCTCCGTCGACGACTTCACCGTGGGATTCCCGACGGCCGCGGCGCTTGATGGACGAGAGGCGTTGCTGGCCGTGGGGATGAATGGTGAGGCGCTGCCGCTCGAGCACGGATTCCCGGCCCGCCTCGTCGTGTCGGGCCTGTACGGATATGTGTCGGCCACAAAGTGGATCAGCGAGATCGAGTTGACAACGTGGGGGGGCTTCGATGCCTACTGGATTCCGCGCGGATGGTCCAAGGAAGCGCCGATAAAGACTCAGTCCCGGATCGATACCCCCGGAAGGCGAATAGAACCCGGAGAGCACTACATCGCGGGTGTGGCCTGGGCTCCCAATCTCGGGATCGCCCGAGTCGAGGTGGAGGTCGACACCGCTGGCTGGCAGGAGGCCGAGTTGACCGAGCCTCTCTCGGAAGATGCTTGGGTCCAGTGGCGGCTCCTATATGACTTCGGACCCGGGTCACACCGAATTCGGGTTCGGGCGACCGACGGGACCGGTTTCACCCAGCGTGAGAACGAGGTCCCCCCCGCCCCCAACGGCGCCGAGGGATGGCACACGGTGTCGGTCACCGTGGGCTAACGGGTTTCACGCCCGGGGGACCTCTGAGACGCCAGACGCTAGACGCCAGACGCCAAATCGGCTCACCTGCTCATTGAATCCTCGGCGGAGCGCGTCATTAGAAGAATCACAAATCCAGAAGGCGTCGGACCTTGTGTTCCTGGCGTCTGGCGTCTGGCGTCTGGCGTCTCATCGGGCTCGGAGCAGTTGAATGTGACGGCTCAGGCCTCTTCAGCTGCTCGCATTATCTGCTGCTGGCGCCTTGACTCCGATAGAACCAGTTGGAAGAGAGCGCGGACGTGGCCGGGATCGATGCCGGTGCGTTCGGCTTCCTTTTCGATCATGACCATCAGTTCAGCTTCGCGATCGGGCATATAGATCGGAAGCCCGCGGTTGGCCTTGACCCGCCCGATCTCCAGAGCCAGGTTTTGCCGGCGGGCCAGCAGCCTTACGATCTGGTGATCGACCTGGTCGATGTCGCCCCGGAGTCGGTGGATTCCGAGCGAGGCCATGAGCAGGTTGAACGAGTCGGCATCGAGCTGAGGCCCGACGGTCTTCGCCGTGGAAGGGCTGGAGTGGACCTCGATGATGACTCCGTCGGCCCCAACCCCCTGGGCCGCCAGGGCCAGCGGCTGCACCCGAATGGCATCGCCGGCGGCGTGAGAAGGGTCGACGATCACAGGAAGATGGGTCAATTCCTTGAGGTGAGGGACGGCGGTGATGTCCAGCATGTCCGCTGCGCCCCCGCCGAAGGACCGAACCCCCCGCTCGACGAGGACGATATTCGGGTTGCCCTCGGCCAGCAGGTACTCGGCCGCCCACAGCCACTCGTC
>DATEEG010000213.1:0-11062 GCA_035281305.1 Acidimicrobiia bacterium
GGTGGTCCGGTACCGAAGCTCCGTTCGCGGCCCCGACGTGTCGAGGAGTCGCTCCGAGGAGTCGAAGATGACAAACCAGCGGACCGGGACATGCCAGGCAGACGTGAGGATGTGCGATCGGATCTCGGGATCACGGCGGCGGAGATCTTCCAGTTCGCGGTTCGCCTGTCGGGCGACATCCTCGGGGATTATCAGCGGGCGGCCCCACGACTCAAACGCCCGGTAGAGGGCAAGCACACCTTCGAGCATCCGCAACTGCGGGCGGCGGGGACACACGAAGGTCCGGCCCCGCCACTCGGCCATCCAGGCGTCGTCGATCATCGACTCGCCGACAAAACCGTACGGCTCCCAACGGCGCGTCCGCTCACCCGTGTCCTCGGGATGAGGCTCGCAGCCGGGCACCCCTTCCTCGGGCAGGTACACACGCAGGTAAGCGGACTTGATCACTACGGTCATCCTAAGCGGCAAATAAATATGCGCCAGGTGCGAGGTATGCCCCAGCGGCTCGCGGACGTGTCGTAGGGCGTCCGCGCCACGTTGGGGGTAGACTCGCCACGAGACGGAGGAAGGAAAGGGTCGGCCCTTTTTGCTCGCACTGGCCCCATGTGAAACCCGATCCCGCCGGGGACAGCGATGCCCTCCCGAGCGGCCACTGAAAGGGTCCTCCTGATGGAGTGGATGAAGCGGGCGCTGCACCACGAAAAACTCGGTCTGTCGGACGACTCAGTGCTGCAGATGTACCGCCTGATGCTTACCGCTCGCCGCATCGACGACCGGATGTTCGCACTCAATCGCCAGGGCCGGGTCCCATTCGTGGTCGGCTCCTCGGGGCACGAGGCGATCCAGGTCGCATCGGTTTTCGCCCTCGACCGTGAACACGACTGGCTGCTTCCGTACTACCGCGATATGGGTGTCGCATTGGCATGGGGAACCACAGCCGTCGACGTCTTCCTGGCGGTCTTCGCCCGCAAGACCGACCCCATGTCGGGTGGCCGCCAGCTTCCGAATCATTGGTCGGATCCCGCCGGCCGAATTCTCACTCAATCTTCGGCCATCGCCACCCAATACCCCCACGCCGTCGGGATCGCCCAGGCTCTCAAGCTCGAAGGACGTCCAGGCGTCGTCGTGGTCTACGGCGGAGAGGGATCGACCTCGGAAGGCGACTGGCACGAAGCCATGAACTTCGCGGGAATTCACCGGTTGCCAATCGTCTTCATCATCGAGAACAATCAATACGCAATTTCGGTGCCGTCAAGTGAAGGCGTTGCCGGTTCGATCTCGAAGCGCGCTGAGGGCTACGCGATGAGCGGCTACCTGATCGACGGCAACGATCCCCTGGTGGTGTACCAGGCGGTCAAGCAAGCTGCCGACGAAGCCAGGCGCGGCCTTGGAGCGAGTCTCATCGAGGCCGAGACGTATCGCTATTACGCACACACCTCCGATGACGACGATCGTCTCTATCGCTCCCGCGAAGAGGTCGAAGATTGGCGGAGGCATGACCCGGTCGTGACCTTGAAGCAGTACTTGATCGAGGAGCGTCTGCTATCCGAAGCCGATGAAGTCCGGATCGAACAAGAGGTAATAGACGCGGTGGCCGCTGCGGTTGCAGAAGCGGAGCAGGCCCCGGCGCCCGACGATCCCTACAGCCACGTCTACGCCAGGGTTTTCGAGCAGGGACCGGCAGTAACGAGTCCCGAGCCCGGACCTAAGGGTAAGGAAGTAAATCTCATCACAGCCGTCAACCTCGCCATCCACGATGTGATGTCAGCCCATGGTGACACGGTGATCTTCGGAGAAGACGTCGGCGGGAAGAAGGGCGGAGTTTTCAAGGCAACCCAGGGAGTCACCGATGCGTTTGGAGACGCGCGGTGCTTCAACACCCCGATCTCGGAGTCGCTCATTGCCGGGGCGGCGATAGGAATGGCGGCTGCCGGCAAGCGGCCGATCGCTGAGATCCAGTTCGCCGACTACATCCACCCGGCGTTCGATCAAATCGTCTCGGAGGCGGCACGGATTCACTACCGGAGCAACGGCCGCTGGTCCTGCCCGATCGTCATCAGGGTGCCGTACGGAGGCGGCATCCACGGGGCCCTCTACCACTCCCAGTCGATCGAAGCTGTCTACGCCCACATCCCCGGCCTCAAGGTCGTCGTGCCGTCGACCCCCGCCGACGTGAAGGGCCTTCTCATGTCGGCAGTTGAGGACCCCGATCCTGTTCTGTTCCTGGAGCCGAAGAAGCTCTACCGGTTGGGCACGGGTCCTTATCCCGATGGAGAGTGGAGAGTTCCCCTCGGGAAAGCGGCAATTCGGCATGCGGGTACCGACGTCACCGTCATTTGTTACGGAGCCATGGCCCACTTCACCATGGAAGCAGTCGGGCCTCTGGCGGACCTCGGAGTTTCGATCGAAGTCATCGATCTCCGCAGCCTGAAGCCCCTCGACTGGGCCACGGTCGAAGCCTCCGTCAAGAAGACGAGCCGGATTCTGATCGTCCACGAGGACAACGAGTTCGTCGGATACGGCGCCGAGCTGGCAGCCCAGGTCGCGGACAAGGCCTTCGAATGGCTCGACGCCCCGGTTCGCCGATATGCCGCCCCGGACGTCCCCAGCTTTCCTTTCGCCGCCGAACTCGAAGAAATGGTCTACCCGAATCCGGAAGGCATCATCCGCCATGCCCAGGAGCTGGCCAAATACTGACGCCGAACCGACCGGGGCCCGTGTCGAGCTTCGGGACCAGGCACCCGATCGAAGCAGCCGACCGTCGCTCGAGATCGAAATGGTCGACCTCGATCCGGTGCGGTCGGTCCGTGCCCCTCAGGACTCGTCCCCGGCCCGACGGGGATGGCTTTTGTGGATTCTCATCGGGGTAATGGCTACCGGCGGAGTCTCCCTGCTTCCGGGACCTACCGTCGAACCTACAAGCACGACCAGCGACCAGGCATTGCCCCAGCCGGAAACCGCGACCACCGGCACGCCGCTGCCAGCGGTGTCACAAGCCGTCGTCACCGACGAGACGTTCTCCCTCCTCCCGGCTGCCGGTCTCGAAGGCTTCACCCAATTCGCCGGACCGATCGAGTTCGGCGACCGGTATTGGATCGCCGGCAACGCGCCGTTTCCGTCATCACGGGTGAGCATTCTTTCCTCAGTTGATGGAGCCCGCTGGGAGCAGGCCTCCATCCTGTCGACATCCATTCATCCAGACGGGAGTTGGCTCAGAGTCGACGACCTCGATTCCTTCGGAGGCGTATTGATGGCCGTCGGTACGGCCGGGCACATCGACGGACCGGCGTATGCGCCGGGGAGGGCGGGAGATCTGGTGCTGTGGAAGTCACAGAATGGGGCGCAGTGGTCATCGCTTTCGATCGTCGATGACAGCGGAGACGAGTTCTCGGGTCTCGAGCTGACCACGAGCGCCGAGGAGGTGCTGATCACCGGTCTACGGAGCAACGCCTTCGATCCATCGGTAGGGGAGCAGTTCCCGGAGGAGCTGCGCCCGGGGCTCGAGAGTGGCGATTTCACCTGGTGGTACGACTACTCCAGTATTCGCATCGTCGCCCCGCCCGGCATCGAGTTGTTCCGGATGTCGGTCACCGAGCCTGTGCCAACGGCGACCGAGTCGGCGATGCTGTTTCGCTCCGACAACCTCATCATCTGGGAACAGCTCCCAGTCACTTTCACGTCACGAAACGTCGCAGCTACGTTTGACAACGGCTTCGTGTCGAACGCCTACGACGGCTACGTGATGTACTCGGACGACGGACGTTCGTGGGAGCGCACTGATCGATTTCCACCACTCTCGTACCAGAGTTGGGGTGCCCGGCTTCTGGGGATCGACTTCTCGAAGACGAGCCCCAGCGTTCTTTTGATCGACGGGGAGAGTGCCTCCACTATTGAGCTTCCACCGGAACTGACCCACACCGATTACCGCGAGTTCGCCATAACCACAGGAGCCGCCGGGCTCGCAACCATTGCGGGGACATACGAGAACGCGACTGCCGAGCCGATCACGCGGATCGATGGATACCTGCTGGCCATGGACAACGGGCTCCTCCGGATCGAGGAGCCAACGGGCGAAACAAGCTATGCCAAGTTCGGGGGCGATGGCCTCATCGATGGAACGTACCTTCCAGAGACCGACTCGATCCGATTCGAGAACAGCGACGGGACCAAGACCTTTGAGTTTCCCATCGCGGTATTCGCCGACCTGAGACAGAGAGTTGTTTCGGGCCTCTTCGACGTGTTTCTGTCCTCGAATGGACTGGAATGGGCCCGTCCGCAAACGGGCCTCCGGGCCGCATATGCCGACATTCTCGGTGGTGTCGGCGAGACCTTTCTCGTCACCCTGCACAACTACGGTCGCGACTATCGGGAGTTGCCCATAACCGTCTATCGAACCGGGCCCATCGGCTGAGCTAGCCAAAGATCGGGGCGGTGCGGTTGAACCAGGGACGGGCCTGCTCGAGCTGACCGGCCAGCCTGAACAACGTCGACTCCTCCCCGAATCTTCCGACAAACTGGACTCCAACCGGCAGCCCGTCCGCGGTCCAGTGGAGGGGTACCGACATGGCCGGCTGCCCGGTCATGTTGAACAGGGCAGTGTTGGGAATGGGCTCGAGAATCCGAGCACCGAGCTGGTGGAAGAGCATCATCAAGGCCTTGCCGACCGGAGCCCGCCGGAGGCCCTCCATCAACCGGGTCTCGACTCTGGAAGGGTTCAACGCTCCGTGCGGCCACGGCACCCGCGCCAGGGTCGGGGTCACGAGGACGTCGAACTCCTGATGGAATCGAGCCATGGCTCTCCCGGCGAGCCGGGTTTCCCGCCACGCCAAAGCCATGCGCTCGGCGTTGAGCTTCCCACCGACCTGACCGAGTATCCAGGTCGCCAACTCGAAGTCGGCGGGATCGGGGGCAGACTTGCCGCCCATCTCTGCGGCAAGGGGAATCAGGGCGGCGGCGCTTCCGGCCGCGAGGGTAAGAAATGCTTCAGACCAGGCCTGACGCTGCACCGGCACCTCGACATAGGAGACCCGGTGACCTAGTGACTCGAGCAGGCGGCCGGCCTCGTGGACTGCGACCCGGCACTCCTCCTCCGCTTCCGCCTCGAACAAGGGCTCAACGGTCAGGGCGATCCAGAGTGGGCCGGGTGGCGTGGAAACCTCGTCGATGAACGGGCGCTCGACGGGTGGAGCGGCATAGGGGTCCCCCGGCTCGGGTCCGTGAGTCGCGTCCAGCAGGGCGGCCGAATCGCGGACAGAGCGGGTGACGGCGTGGGCACCGCTCAGGCCAAACCACCCTTCTCCTTCGATCGGTCCCGATGGATTGCGACCTCGAGTTGGTTTGAGACCGAAGAGGCCGTTGACCGAGGCCGGAATGCGAATCGAACCGCCACCGTCGGAAGCGTGAGCCATCGGCACCATTCCCGACGCGACCGCGGCGGCTGCCCCACCGGAGGAGCCACCGGCGGTACGCGCCGGATTCCAGGGGTTCGAGGTCCTGCCATGAAGCTCAGGCTCGCAGACCGGAGCCAGGCCGAATTCGGGAGTGTTGGACTTGCCCACGATCACGAGACCGGCCGCCTCGTATCGGTCGGCCAGGGTTCCGTTGTAGTCGGGTACGTAATTCACCATCGATCGCGAGCCGTTGCTCAGCGGAGCCGCCCGGTAGGCGAGCGCCAGGTCCTTGAGCAAGAACGGGACTCCGGTGAAAGGGCCCTCCGGCAACCCCCGGCTGACGCGGGCTTGGGCGCGGTCGTACATCTTGTAGACGACGGCATTGATCACCGGGTTGTGTCGCTCGATGGTGTCGATCGCCGCACCCAGCACCTCGGCGGCACTGGTCTCACCCTTGCGAATCAACTCCGCCAACCCCAGGGCGTCGTATCGGTGATAGCCGGCGAACACAGGAAGACGGTAATGCGTGGTGCAACAAAGAACGCGTAGCTATTTGTCCCCCCAGCGCAAGCTGGGGGGAAGGAACCGCTGGCTGCCGAATAGGCGGCCAGAGGGAGGGGGGAATTGGTGAAGCCCTCCGGGATCTTTAGGGACGGGTTTGGCATGCCCCCCTACCTCCCGCCTCGTTCCTCGGCGGCAGGGACCTTCCCCCCGGCCTTCGGCCGAGGGGACAAAAGCTACCCCTCTTTGTTCGACCACAATGGGGGGTGATGTCTTTGTTGTCCGAACTTTCGACGATTGTCGGGGAGGCGTTTGCCGCCGAGGGGATCGAGCCTGGCTATGGCGGGGTGGTCGTTTCCCAGCGGCCCGAATTGGCCCAGTTCCAGGCCAATGGGGCCATGGCCGCGGCCAAGGCAGCGGGCACCTCCCCTCGCGATCTCGCCCGGAAGATCGCAGATCGCCTGGCCACGAATCCGAGCATCGCCAGGTCGGACGCAGCCGGGCCCGGTTTCATCAACCTGTCCGTAACCGACGAGACCCTGGCCGCGATCACCCAGCGGACGGTCGAAGATCCTCGCCTCGGCCTGGGCGAGGTCCAGGCTAAAACGGTGCTAGTCGACTATGCCGGACCCAACGTTGCCAAGGCCATGCACGTGGGTCACCTGCGCGCCACCATCATCGGTGATTCCCTCGCCAGGCTGTTTGCCCTGAAGGGCCACAAAGTCATCCGGGACCCCCATTTCGGTGACTGGGGCCTGCAGATGGGACTGGTCATCGCCGAGATCGAACGACGGCATCCCGAACTTCCATACTTCGATCCGAATTGGACCGACCCCTACCCGACCGCGTCGCCGGTGACCCTGGGCGATCTCCAGGAGATCTATCCGGCCGCCGCCGCCCGCGCCGAGACCGATCCGGCCTGGGCCGAGCGAGCGCGCCAGATCACCGTCGACCTGCAACAGGGACGCCCTGGCTATGTTGCCCTCTGGAGGCACATGAAACGCGTCTCCGAGGAAAGCCAGCGTGCCGACTTCGCGCGCCTCGGCGTCGAGTTCGACCTCTGGTATGGCGAATCCGACGTCGCCGATCGCCTCGAACCCCTGGTTGCCCGTCTCGTGGCGGAGAACATCGCTGAGGAGAGCAGGGGTGCCCTGATCGTTCGGGTGGACGAACCCGGGGACAACCGGGAATTGCCGCCGCTAATTCTCGAGACATCGGTCGGAGGGTATCTGTACTCGACGACCGACCTCGCCACTATCGAGTTGCGGCGCGACCTCGGGGCCGAGTTGGTCCTCTACGTCGTGGATGCCCGCCAGTCGGACCATTTCGAACTCGTATTCAGAGCCGCCCGCAAGGCCGGCATTGCCCCGGACTCGATGACACTGGAACACATCCGGTTCGGGACGATGAACGGTAAGGACGGCAAACCCTTCAAGACCCGGGCGGGCGGAGTGGTCAGTCTGTCCGATCTGATCGATTTGATCGAAGACGCCGCCCGACGCCGCTTGGCCGAGGCTGACATCGCCCAGGACTACCCGGAGGAAGAACTTGAGCGCATTGCCCATCAGGTGGGCGTAGCCGCCCTCAAGTTCGGCGACCTCATCAACAACCGGGTGTCCGACTACACCTTCGATCTCGACCGATTCTCATCCTTCGAAGGGAAAACCGGCCCCTACCTTCAATACGGGGCGGTGCGAATCCGGTCGATCCAGAGAAGGGCGGCCGGTCGCGGCCTCGAACCCGGACCGATCCTTCCACCTACCGTTGACGCCGAGCGCAACCTCATGCTCGAACTGGCCCGCCTTCCCGACGTGATCGACCGAACCGTCGAACTGCGGGCACCCAACCACCTGGCCGAGTTCGCCCACTCACTGGTTGCGGTGTGGAACCGCTTCTACGACCAGTGTCACATCCTCGATGAACGTGACGCCGGCCGACAAGCGTCCTGGTTGTCACTCGCCGACCTCACCCTCCGGGCGCTGTCGACAAGCCTCGACTTGCTCGGCATAGAAGTGCCTGACCGGATGTGATGGCGGCGTGAACGGGATCACGATCAGGCCGGGGCGGATCGAGGACGCCGAAAGAGTCCGTTCATTCACCGAGGACACCTTCGACTGGGGTGACTACGTCGGGCGCGAATTTCCCAGCTGGCTCGGTAACCCCGACGAACTCGCCATCGTCGCCGCCGACGACGCGGGGTCGCCTGTTGCCGTCGCCCGGGTCGGGGTACTGTCCGAGGCCGAGGCGTGGTTGTCCGGCGCGCGAGTCCACCCCGAGCACCGCCGGCAGGGAATCGGATCGGTCATGAACGACTTCGGAGTCGACTGGGCCAGGGAACGCGGGGCCAAAGTCATTCGGCTCGCGACCGAAGAGACGAACACGGCGGCCCAGATGCAGGTCGAGAAGCTGGGATACCGCAAAGTCGCCCGGTTCGTGCTGGCAGTTCGCACAGTCGAACCAAAGACCCCTCCGGGGGCGGGAACCGGCTCCAACGGTGGGCGCCGGCTCACCGGGCCCGAGCGGCTCGACCTGGCACCATCGGCCGAAGCCGACCCCGCCTACCTGGTCTGGTCAACGGGTGACCAGGCTCGCGTTGCCCATCAACTGTTTCCGGCGGATGGTTGGTCATTCCGGCGATTGCGGTCCGCCGACCTGGTCGCCGCCGCCAAGGCCCGGCGGCTTTGGACCAGCCCCTCGGCCTGGGTCGTGACAGAGGAAGAAGATGGCGAGATATGGGTGCCGCTTTTCATCACGACCATCGAAGACGCCGACCGTGCCGCCACGGCGCTGGTCGACCTGGCCCAGGAACGGGCCGCCGGGCTGCTGCGGGTGATGGTTCCGAGAGTCGACTGGCTGGAAGAAGCGCTGCAGCGCCACGGCTTCGAACTAGCCCATCCCAACTTCATCTACGAGAAGGCTCTCTGACAAGTAGGCAGCTTTCAGTAGGCAGTAGGCAGAAAACGTCAACGGAGTGGGTTCCCGCTCACACGCACCACGCATTCAGCGGAGCAGGATCACTGCGACGATCCAGGTTGCGAACATGATCGGAAGGTCCGTCTCTTCGGCCGAGTCACCCAGGATCCTCGATTGGTGGACTCCCCATGCGAGCGGCACTCCGATCAGGGGCACCGGCCATAGGGCGGCCTGTCCCGTGGTTCTGATCAGTTCGATTCCGGTCATCAGCGGAGCCGAGAGGTCGTCTGCGAACCGGCCGAGACGCTCCGCCACCGCCATCAAGATGATCCCCACTGCGACCGAGGACAGAGCCCGGCCGATCGCCCGTTCGTGCTCGTTGTGGGGGAAGAAGTTGCTGGCTCGCCGGGCCGGGCCCTCTGAGGCGATGCCCATCGAGAAAGTACCGACCACCCCGAGGACCAGAGCCGAAACGAGCACGGACCCGGTCGACAGATTCGATTCCACCTCGACGACATCGAAGCCCGCCAGCAACACCGCAACTCCGAGCCCGACGAGTGCGGCCCCGAGGGTGAATAGGCCCAGGTCGAGCATGGTGGCGAATGAGTTGATGGCGAGTCGCGTGTAGTAACGCCATCCCGTGCTGGTTCTGTCGGTCAGGATGCTCCCGGTGGCCTCGGTCAATCCGTCACTCGCATTGCGAGCAGAATAATCCATGGAAGATCAGGTCCTCGGGTCGCTGAGAGCTTCCAGGTAGAACTCGATGGGATGGGCGATCCTGTGAGTTGGACCTAGGTGAGACCGCAGCTGGATCTCACATCCAGGATTGGCCGAAGCGACGACCTTCGCCCCGCTTGCCCTCACCTGATCGGCCTTGCGCCGTCCGAGCTCGGCGGAAGCCGCCGGCCGTAGCAGGCTATAGATCCCCGCCGCTCCACAGCAGAGCCCATCTGGATCGATCTCCACCGGCGTGTAACCCGCCGCGCTGAGGATGGTCCGGGGGGCCGCGAAGACTCTCTGGGCGTGGCGAAGATGGCACGGATCCTGGACCGCAACCTCCCCCCGAAATTGCTCCAACCTTGGTAGGCGCCCTGCCTCTATGAGCCCCGCGACTACCTCGGTGATGTCGCGAGATTTCTCCGCCAGCGACTCGCCGTTGCCGAAGTGGTCGTACTCACGGAGATGAGCACTACACCCGGCGGCGGTCGCCACCACGAATTCGAAGTCTCGAAAAGCCTCGACGTTCTTCCGAGCCAGCCTTGTCGCCTCCGGCATGGCCCCATCGTGAGCCGCCAGGGCACCGCAACACGTCTGACTCGGGGGTGAGAAGACTTCATACCCGGCCCGGGTCAGCAGCACCTCGGCCGCGCGATTCACCTCACCGAACCACGAGTCCATCACACACCCGGTCAGCATCCCGACCCGGCCGAGGCCTCCCGCGACTCGTGGTCCGGTGGCCGCGAGGTCAGTCTTCATTGGTCGGAGCCCACCGAAGCCAGACCGCAGCCGGGCGGGCAGCAGTCGTTGCAGCCGGAGCCGCTGAGTCAGCGCTATCACGGCAGTGACCAGAGCCATGAGACGTCGGCTTGGAAGCAACCGGCCGAGGGCGAAGTGGCGGACTCTTCTTCGGAGGCGCGGGCGTTGTGCGGCCACCTCGGCTCGAGCGCCTTCCATGGCTCGGCCGTAAGGCACCAGGCTCGGGCACACCGCCTCGCACGCCCGGCAGTTCAAGCAGAACGACATCGCCTCTTCGAAGTCGGCGTCGAGTTCGACGATTCCCGCAGCCACCGCGCTCATGGCGGCCAGTCGGCCGCGGGGCGAGGCGGTCTCCAATCCGGTCAGCCGGAAAGTCGGACAATGGGGGAGGCACAAACCGCAATGGACGCAGGCTGACAACTCGTCCCTAGTCGGACGGAACTCGGTGACCCAGCCGGCCACTTCAGATCCCACCGGGAAGACGGCCCGGATTGATTACCCGCTGCGGGTCGAACGCATCGACCAGCCGGCGCTGCAGATCCAAAGCGGGTGGCGGGGTGCCCCACGGATCGATTCGTCCGTAGAAAGGTTCAGGTGCGCCGGTGAGGATCAGCCGACCGCCGACAGACTCTGCCCAAGCTCGCAGGTCGGGAATGCCATCGAGCCGCGCGGCTGCGAACGCAATCTCGCCGACGGTCATCTGGCTGATTCGATCGGCGTCGGAGGGAATCCGACTGAGGGCGGATTCCACCATCGACGGTGCCACCCGCAGGGACCAGGTG
>DATEEG010000214.1:0-14528 GCA_035281305.1 Acidimicrobiia bacterium
GCAAGTGGGCGCCAATCGTCGTCAACACCGCTCCGGCCGAAGAGGTGCTGTTCGTCGACGGGGTGCGGCGCATCGACGCCAATCTCTGGATCGAGGAGGAGGATGGGACCCCGATGCTCGCTCTGGCCGCGAGCTACGGAGCCGGAGCCGTCCTGTGCAACCACAGCGCCCGCATCGTTGCCCACGAGATCCGGCGGGGGGTCTTCACCGCTGCCGCGGCGGCGAGCCGCATCGTCACCCGGCACGCCGACTACGACGTTCACCATACGAGGGGAATCATCGCCGAAGATCTATGGCTCGGCCTCCAGCAGCGGATGGGGGAGCTCGAGGGCAGGATCGTCGCCGAGCACGCCGGGGCGCCCTTGATCGTTGTCGACGGACCGCTCTCGCACCACCGCCACGTGCCCGGTGCCGTCGGATACATCAAGACACAACACGTCCAGTATCTGCCACCCAATCTTCGCCCGATCCTCGGACAGCTCCGCGCCGGCGATCGAACGCCTCTTTTCCTCACGACTACCAGCTGGAGTCGCTTCTCCTGGTACCTCAAACTTCCATTGAAAGATGCCGGACCGATGGACGGCATAGTGCGGGCGGAAGTGAACGCCGATCAGGAAGACCTTCCCGCGGCCCGTCGGATCGCTGACCTCACCGCCGCGACCATGTGTCGGTATGCAAGTGCGGCTCACAAAGACCCGCGCGCTCCCCAGAATCTGTATCCGGTGGGCCAACTCGAACGCAAGCTCCACCATCTCCTCGGCGATCGTGAGCTTCTCTACCGATCATTGCGAGTGGCGGCAGCCTGATCGGCACCTTTCACAGTTAGTCTCGATCCATGACGACTTTTGCCTCGCCGCAGGAACTGATCGGATCGGTGGGCACACATCTCGGTCATTCGGCCTGGCTCGAGATAACCCAGGAACGAATCGACGCCTTCGCCGACGCCACCGACGACCATCAGTGGATTCACGTCGACCCTGAACGCGCCAGGTCAGGCCCATTCGGGACCACCATCGCCCACGGTTACCTGACCCTGTCCCTGGCGGTCCGTTTCGTCGATGAGATCTTCGCCGTAGAAGGCGTCCGCATGGGGGTCAACTACGGAACCAACAAGGTCAGATTCGTCTCACCGGTACCCGTCGGATCCAGGCTGCGGGCCGGCGGCACCCTGGCCGCGATCGAAGAGGTTCCCGGCGGCTGGCAGGCGACCCTCGATCTCACATTCGAGGTGGAAGGAGCCGACAAGCCGGCCTGCGTGGCCCAGGTCCTTTACAGGTTGTATCTCTAGTTTTCCGACTTCGCCTGGCGGGTCATGAGGCTCATGACGGCTTCGCGCGGGTGGTGACCTTCATAGAGGACTCTGGCGACCTGGGTCGCGATCGGCATCTCGACCCCGGCGCGCTCGGCTAGTTCCAGCACCGCCCTCGTGGTCTTGACGCCTTCGGCCACCATTTTCATCTCTTCGGTGATCTCATCGAGCTTGCGTCCCTGGGCGAGTCCTATCCCGACCCGGAAGTTGCGGCTCTGCACCGACGTGCACGTCGCGATCAGGTCACCCATCCCTGCCAGCCCGGCAAAGGTGGCCGGTTGCCCGCCGAGAGCCACACCGAGGCGGGTCAATTCCGCCAGGGCCCTCGTCAGCAGGGCTGCCCTGGTGTTGTCGCCGAAGCCGAGCCCGGTGGACATTCCGGCTGCGATCGCCATCACGTTCTTGAGCGATCCCGCCAACTCGCATCCCACCAAATCGGGATTGGTGTAGACGCGGAACGTTGGGCCCATGAACGTCTTCTGGACGGTGGCGGCAGCAGTCTCGTCGACGATGGCGACGACCGCGGCGGTGGGCTGGCCGGCAGTCACTTCCCCGGCGAGATTGGGTCCTGTCAGCACACCGATCGTCTGCGAATCATGACTCGGAACGACCTCCGCGATGACTTCGGTCATGCGCCGCAACGTCTTCTCCTCGATCCCTTTGGTGAGGGAGACGAGTGGAAGATCGAACGGAAGGCCTGGCATCCGCGACAACACCGCGCGGAAACCGTGTGACGGAACCGCCATCGCCACCAGCGCCGCCCCCTCGATGGCTTCGGCCAGATCAGCAGTCGCCCGCAGCCCGTAAGGGAGGCGATACCCCGGGAGGTAATCGGGATTCTCCGACGTCGAATTGATGACTTCCGCCAATTCGGCCCGCCGCGACCACAGGACCACCGGGTTTCGGACCGCGGCCAGGGCCGCCACGGCGGTGCCCCAGGAACCTGCCCCTATCACTGCGACGTGATCCATATCGGCTCTCAAACTACAGGCCCGGCAACGGAACGTTCAGGCAGGATGAAACTGTTGCCACAATGAGGTGATGGCACGGCTCGGAATCGTGGGTTTCACCAACAGTGGCAAGACCACGCTCTTCAACGCCCTCACCGGTCTCGACGCCGCCACCGCGACTCATCCGTACAACACGATCGAGCCCAATATCGGGGTAGCCCGGATCCCCGACCCCAAGCTGGAGGCTGCGGCCAGGGTGGAGAAGTCGGTCAAGGTGATCCCGGCCACTCTCGAGTTGCTCGACCTCCCCGCACTGTCTCCACCGGGACGGGACGGTGGCGGGCTCGGAGGGCGGTTCCTCGGTCAACTTCGGGAGATGGACGCTCTGGTCGTCGTCCTCCGCGCTTTCTCCGATCCCTCGGTGACGAGCGAGGACACGGGAACCGATCCCAACACTCAGGCCGAGGAGCTGCTGCTCGAACTGGCCCTGGCCGACCACGAGGTGCTGGCGCGGCGAGCCGACCGCCTGCGAAGAGAGGCGAGCTCGGATCCATCCAAGCGGGCCGCGGCCGACGCAATCCAGGAGGCAGTGGATGTGCTCGCCGGCGGCGAGTCGCTACGAACCCGGGCGTGGTCGGAAGAGGCGCTGGCGGCTTTCAAAGACACAAGCCCGCTCACCCTCAAACCGGCCCTCTGGGTCGTCAATCTCGACGAAGGCGCGGAGGACACCGCCGAAGTCGTCGAGCACCTGCAGAAAGTGGTGCCGGCAGGCGACCCGGTCGTGGCGGTGTCGGCCCGGCTCGAGGAGGAAGGGGCCAAGCTCACGACCGACGAGAGGGCCGAGTTGTTCGAGGGCCTGGGCCTCGGCGAGGGTGCGCTGGCGTTGATGGTTCGCGCCGCCTACCAGGGTCTCGGCCTCCTTTCGTTTTACACGGTCGGTCCCAAGGAGTCCCGGGCCTGGACAGTCCGGGCCGGGGCGGCCGCGCCTGAGGCGGCCGGCAAGATTCACTCCGACCTGGAACGCGGATTCATCAGAGCCGAGGTCGCGACGATCGACGAGGTGATCGAGGCCGGCGGATGGGATCAGGCCAAGAAGGAGGGATCGGTGCGGGTGGAGGGTAAGTCCTACATCATCAAGCCTGATGACGTTCTCGTGATCCGTTTCTCAGTGTGACCTGGTGATTTACTCAGTTTTGCTTTGGTTGTTTACGCAACTGTTTGCAGGTTGGGGGACCCTTTCTATATGATGCCAAAAGCCGCTCAGTGAACCCTCACCGGGCGGTCCCCAACCCCACGACAGGGGTCAGCGGGAACCCCTGGCACCCGCCGATGGAAATCCCCTGTCGGCTCTTCGCAAGAAGGGCGGCTCTTCGCAAGAAGGGCAATGCGGGGCTCCGGTTCCCCCCCCTTGCCGGAGCCCCGCTTCTCTTGCCCTCCGTTACGCGTTCCGACCGCTACATTGAGGCCGCCTGTGACGCCGGGCGGGAGAGACCATCACGGGATGGTCGCCGAAGGGGCAACGCTTCCCCGCAAACTCTCAGGCCGATGGACCGCCCGGCTTAGGCGAGGCTGAAGGCGCCGGGCCGACAGTCGGGGGACGGATGAGAAGGGAGCCTGTTGATGGAGGCCCTTTCCGGATTTCCAGACCGACATATCGGGCCCCGACCCGCCGACATCGCCAAGATGCTGGCCGAGATCGGTGCCGACTCGCTCGACGATCTCATTACCCAGACCGTGCCGAAGGGAATCAGGACCGACCGTCCCCTGGCCCTGGGTCCCGCGCTCTCCGAAGCGGCTTCGCTCGCCGAACTCTCGACCCTCGCGGCCCGCAACAAGATCTTCACCTCCATGATCGGACTCGGCTACTACGACACCTTCACTCCTCCGGTCATCCTCCGCAACGTCCTCGAGAACCCGGCGTGGTACACGGCGTACACGCCCTATCAGGCCGAGATCTCCCAGGGTCGATTGGAGTTGCTCCTCAACTTTCAGACCATGGTGTCCGACCTCACGGGACTGGCGATCGCCAACGCTTCCCTCCTCGATGAAGGAACCGCGGCCGCCGAAGCAATGACGATGTGCCGGCGGCTGGGACCGGCCGAGAGATCGGTCTTTTGGGTCGATGCGGATTGCCATCCGCAGACGATCGCCGTCGTGCAAACGCGGGGAGAGCCGTTGGGAATCGAGGTCAGGGTCGCCGCCCCGGCCGATTTCGACTTCACGGCGTCGTTCGGAGCCCTCCTGGCGTATCCGGGCTCGAGCGGTGCGGTCACCGATCATCGAGCGACCATCACCACCGCCCACGAGGCCGGGGCGCTGATAGCGATGGTGACGGACTTGCTCGCCCTCACGTTGCTCGCCTCGCCGGGGTCACAGGGCGCCGACATAACGGTCGGCTCCTCGCAGCGTTTCGGCGTGCCGCTCGGTTTTGGCGGTCCTCACGCCGGTTTCATCGCGACCAAGGAGTCCCTGGTGAGGGCGCTCCCGGGCCGCCTGGTGGGCGTGTCCAAGGACACGGCCGGACGGGTTGCCTTCCGACTCTCACTGCAGACCCGCGAACAGCACATTCGGCGTGAGAAGGCGACGTCGAATGTCTGCACGGCCCAGGTGCTCCTCGCAGTCATGGCCGCGCTCTATGCCTGCTGGCACGGCCCCGAGGGCCTCGTGGCCATTGCCCGCCGGGTCAATCAGCTGGCCGGCCAGCTCGCTGGCGAGCTCCTCGCGGCCGGGATCGCCGTCGAGAATCGGACCTGGTTCGACACACTCACTGTGAGGGTGCCGGGGCGGGCCCGGGAGGTGGTCGACACTGCCTTGCTGACCGGCATCAATCTGCGACTGGTGGACGCCGACAGCGTGGGCATCTCGTTCGATGAGATCAGCACACCGGAGATCGTCGATGCGCTGATCGGGGCGTTCGGGCTCACGGCCCGAAACGGGCACGAGCTCGAGGGCGTCCCCGCCGAACTGGCCCGGTCGGACGAGTTCCTCACGCACGATGTCTTCCACCGATACCGATCCGAGCATGAGATGTTGCGCTATCTGCGCCGTTTGGCTGATCGCGACCTCGCCCTCGATCGGACGATGATCCCACTGGGATCGTGCACCATGAAGCTCAACGCCACTGCCGAGATGATCCCGATCACCTGGGAGGGTTTTGCGAGGATTCATCCGTTCGCGCCTCTGGATCAGGCTGCCGGGTACACGGAAATGATCGAGCGCTTGCAGGCCTACCTCGTAGAGATAACGGGGTATGACCGTGTCTCCCTGCAACCAAACGCCGGATCGCAAGGCGAGCTTTCCGGCCTTCTGGCAATTCGCGCCTATCACCGGAGCAGGGGCGAGAGCCACCGCGTGGTGTGCCTGATCCCGTCGTCCGCTCACGGAACCAATGCGGCCTCGGCCGTGATGGCCGGCATGGAGGTCGTGGTGGTTTCCTGCGACGAGCGGGGCAATGTCGACGTCGCCGACCTTCTCGCCAAGGCCGGAGCCCACGCCGACCGCCTCTCGGCGGTGATGCTGACCTATCCCTCCACCCACGGGGTCTTCGAAGAAGCCGTTGAAGAGATCTGCCGGATCGTTCACGACCACGGTGGTCAGGTCTATCTCGACGGCGCCAATCTCAACGCAATGGTTGGTGTGGCCCGACCCGGGAAGTTCGGGGCGGACGTCTCGCATTTGAACCTGCACAAGACCTTCACGATTCCCCACGGCGGCGGCGGTCCCGGAATCGGCCCGATCGGAGTCAAGGAGCACCTGGCTCCGTTCCTGCCCAACCATCCTTTGCGACCCGAGGCCGGGCCGGACACCGGAATCGGTCCGGTGGCCTCGGCCCCCTGGGGATCGGCCGGCATCCTGCCCATTTCGTACGCGTATATCCGGATGATGGGAGCCGACGGTCTCCGGAAAGCAACCGAGATAGCGATCCTGAATGCCAACTACCTCGCTACCCGGTTGCATCCCCACTATCCGGTTCTCTACTCCGGGTCCCACGGCCGCGTCGCCCACGAGTGCATCCTCGATGTGCGCCCTATCGCCCGGGCGACGGGGATCACCGCCGAGGACGTTGCCAAGCGCCTGGCCGACTTCGGATTCCACGCTCCGACTCTCAGCTTCCCCGTTGCCGGGACCTTGATGGTCGAACCCACCGAGAGCGAAGCGATCGAGGAGCTCGACCGGTTCTGCGATGCGATGATTGCAATTCGGGGCGAGATTGCCCGCGTCGAGACGGGGGAGTGGACCGAGGCCGACAGCCCGCTGCGAAGGGCTCCTCATCCTGCCGCCGATGTCATCTCCGATACCTGGGATCGCCCGTATTCCAGGGAAACCGCGGCATTTCCCGATCCGAGGCTGCGCCTTGCCAAGTACTGGCCACCCGTCTCGAGGATCGACGGTCCGGGTGGCGATCGCAATCTGATCTGCGCCTGTCCACCCCTTGATGCTTATAACCCGTGATCGGACCGTAGAATCTCTACTTGACGACCTCTCCCGCTGTGGGAACGTGTTCCGGCTCAGGGGCGCGATCGGGTCCTAGGAAATAAGTGCAATTCAAAGGTTCAGTCCGTGCCCCGGGTGACAAGGACCCGGGTGTCAGGGTGGTTCTCGACATCGACGAGTACCACCTTGAAATCCGTCGCGACTCGGAACTGATCGGGCGCTATTACCTGGCCGACGTCGAAGTCGCCAGGGATATCGCCGAACGATTCATCCTGTTCCTTGGCGACGACGAGGTCGAGTTCCTTGCCGATGATGCCCTCCAGTTTGCCTATGGAGGCGTCACCGCGATGCAGGACGGGTGGCTGTCGGCTCAAAAGAGAAAGCGTCGTCATCGGCGGGCGGCCGAAGATGCCGCCAGGCGCAAAGACGGGGAACGCCCTGTGGAGATCGAGGCCCCTGCTCGGCCCGTCTATGTCTCTGATTCGGACACGATCAGAAGCCGGCGTCGCCAGGTCGCTGGCAACGCGCCCGATCCGGCCGCCCCTCAGCGCACGGCCACCGCCCCCCCAGCCGCCCCCATCACTCAGGCTCCCCCCGAAAAGCGCGCCGATCGCAGGGAGCGCAAAGAAGTCGCGGCCGCCAAGGTCACGCCGCCGGTCGAGGTGGCGGGGAGTAGCCCGCCTGCCGAGGAAGAGGCGCCGGTGCCACCGATCCCGGTGGCGAAAAGCCCGCAAACACCCGAGCCAATCGCGCCGGCCAAGCCGGCTGCCGCCGGCCGCCGGTCACGAGGGGGCAGAGCCCCGGCATCCGTCGCATCCCGGCCGGGCGATTCGAGCTCGAACGACCACGAGGCAGTTATGGGAGCGTCCCGGACCGAGCCGGCTGCAGTCCCGGCGGCGCCCGGGCCAGCCGCGGCAGTCCCGGCCGCGCCTCAATCGGTCGCGGCCGCGACCGAACCGGAGGTCCCGGTCGACACTTCTCTGGCGGCCCGCCGTAGGAAGATCACCGACGACGCCAAGCCGAAAGGGCCGGATGATCTCGGTCGGGTCCGAGTGCCCGAGCCGGTAACGGGCAGAACAGCACGCGATGGCCGAACCGAGGCCAGTGCCACGCTTGTCGAAACCACGCGAGCGAAGGTGGCGGTGGACGGCGAAGATGTGCGTTTCGCCCAACAGGGCCACCATCCCTCCGAAACCAGCACCGGTCTGCTGTCGAAGCTGCGGCGCCAGCCCAAACTTCCCGATAACCACGTTCACAAGTTCAAGGAGTCGGGATCGTCCGTTGGCCTGATCCGCCGGGTCTGCACCGAGTGCGCTTATGTGTCGATCGGAAGCGACGACGACTAGGCGTCGGTAATCACAAGCTTGTGACTCTCCCGGCAGTACCCTTTGAAGGTAATGCCCGATGTCGTCGCTCTCGACTCACGCCGGTCCCCCGATCGCTCACTGAATACCGCTGTTCAGGTGGTCGCGGTGATCGTCGACGGCACCTCCCGAATCCTTCTTCGCCACTCCGATGTTTGCGATCTCTGGGAATTGCCGGCAGCAGGTCTGCCGGGTGGGGCGACTCCCGGCGAGGCCGCCGGTCACATCGCCGAAAGCTACGGTCTGGTGCCGGGGCGGACCCAGCCGATCGGCGGGTTCCGTGGTGGCGAAATCGACACTCTGGTCCTGGGCTACCGGGTGGAAGTGAAGGACACGTCGAGCGGATCGGGATTGTTCCTGCCTCTGCACCTCGCCCCCCTCAACGCCGACCCCCGCCATACCGCCATCGCCCAGGGTGCACTCCGTCTCGGGACGCTTTCTTTAGGTCCGCGAGACAAGGGGGCGACGTCGAATGAGTCCAACTACGACGAACCTCTCGCTTCGATGCAACCGGTCCAGGAGCGCCTCGGCCCGGTGAGCGGGGATGGCCTCCTGGCAGAGTTGAGGATGGACGAGGAGCTGCCGTCCTCGAGTCCGATTCCGATCGCGTCCTTCCTCGAGATCGTCAATTCCAGGCTGAGTGAATCACAGGGTCCGGACCGGGCTCCGTGGCTCGAGCGCCTCGCCGAGTTGATGATCATCGATGGTCGATCACACGTGGCGGGAGACCTGTTGGCCGAGTCTTTCGAGTTGGCTTCGATGGCAGGAGACACGGAGACCATGGCCCGCGCCGATATACGGATTGCGGAGCTCGACGATCCCTTCGCCGGTGAGATGCGTGCCTGGTGGTGGGTTTCCAGGCTTTCCACCCCCGGCACTTTCTCTCACCTCGACATACCCTTCGCCTACCTCGGAGCTTTTGCCAGCCGCCGTCGGCGCTCCCGTGAAGCCGATGCGTACTTCCGGAGAGCGCTGGTGCTCTCGGAGGATCCGGCCCGTAGAGCGTGGATCAAGAGTTCGATGGCTGCGCGACCGACGCGGGCCGCTCGCGTCACTGCCTAGCCGTCCCCGAGCCTGCCACTCTTTCGAAAGAGACCCGGGGTTTCTGCCGCGAAAGCGGGTTCAACTTCGCAAGACGTTCGATTCCGAAAAAAAAGAACGGGCCCACCAGATGGTGGACCCGTTTCTGTTGGTTGAGCGATGAAGCTAGCGCTTCTTCGCGGCCTTCTTGGCGGGAGCCTTCTTGACGGCTCGCTTGACGGCCTTCTTGGCTGGAGCCTTCTTCTTGGCTGGAGCCTTCTTTACGGCCTTCTTCGGCGCTGCCTTCTTGGCGGGCGCCTTCTTGGCCGCTTTCTTAGTTGCCATGTGTCCTCCTTGTCCTCACACCATTTATCGAAAGCGAATCTTTCGTGGTGTGCTGACGATGCAAAGCCTATTCAAGTAACTCCCAGCATCAAAGAAATGAATTGATTAACAGCATGAAGCAGAATCCACAGGTGACGGTCATGCAGGACGGTCTCAGCCTGGCGACGCAAATTTGGCGATTGCTCGCTCGACCATCTGATGTAGGTAGGCATCGGCGAACGCGTGGCCTCTAACCGCAAACCGGAGCGCGTAGTGAAGGACTCGACCAACCCAAAGGCGAAACGCGAGGTCGTTCCAATCGTTGTCGTCGGGCGAAAACCGATTGAGCAAGATCGTCAACGTCGCCAGCCAGGTTTCTTCATCGAGCCAGGACGTGTCAGGCCACTCGCGCCACAATCGCGCTCGGGTTGCGACGTGTTGGGGAAAATGTTCGGTGAGCAGGGCCTCCTGACGAGGGGTCCACTGTTCCGCCAGCAAGCGCTGCGTGGATTCGATGTCGAAGCCGATCTGTTGCGCGATGTGGGAGGACACGGAATCGGGCGGTTCGCTCAAACGCTTCACGGTCGGGAGGGCGGCCCCGCTGGTAGATCGCAGCCTCTGCAGAGCGCCCAGACATTCGAGCATCATCACCTTGATGTCGGTCAAGGATGAGTAGAGAGCATGATCTTTGCCGCGGGCGATGTAGGACTCGTAGACCGAAAGACCGTGCGAAATAGTCGCGAAAGTTATCGCGGTGTCAACGCCCCAATCACTTTGTAGCTTGACCCGGGGATCGGCGGCGACGATTGCGGCGGCCTCCCGACTGAAGGCCAGCTCACCGGAGAGGGGTTGCTCGATGGTGGGAAGCTGAGTCTGCGGCCAGCCGGCGGCAAAACCGAGTCGCGTGACCATCCACGTGATCATCGCATCGGTGGCCGCTCTCGGGTAGAAGTGCCGAACCGCCTGGTATCCGAGATCGAGGGCCCTTTCGGCCTTCGTGATCCAGTCTCCGTCGAAGGTCTTGATGTCGGCGTCATAGAAATGAACCCGGTCGAACTCCTGGTCGCTCAGGAACATTTGAAATCCGGTGTTGATTGCATCACCTTTGCCGGGCCTCAGGGTCCCCAGGCGCTGCTGTGGCAGCACCCGCGATCGCGGTCCGATATCTGCGACTGCGGCTTCGACGTCGTGGTTGGTCTCTTCGTGATCACCGGTGACGGCGAGCACCAATCCGACGGAAGGATGGGCGGCCGCGGCTTTGATGTTCCTGACGACTACGTCGAGGTCCTCATTGAGAACGGGAATGACAACGAGGCTTCGAGCCGCTCGGGAGGGTGGGGGAGAGGAGGACGGAGAGACGTCCGGCACGGACTCGGTACCCTAATTGTCCATGGCGACAACGATTCCGGTCATCCTGTCCGGGGGGGCGGGCACTCGCTTGTGGCCATTGTCGAGGCTCGAGGCGCCCAAACAGATGCAGCGACTGCTCGGGTCGGACACGATGTTGGGGGCAACTATCTCCCGGGTTGATCATCTCGGTCCCGTCGTCGTGGTGGCCGGGGTCGATTCTCTCGATCGGATTGCAGAGGCGATTCCCATTGAACGGCGGAGGCGCCTCATCGGCGAACCGATCGGTCGCAATACGGCTCCGGCGGTGGCGGCGGCGGCGCTCACGGTCGCCTCCGACGACGTGCTCCTGGTCCTGCCGTCCGACCACCACATTGCCGACGCGGCCGCCTTCCGGGTCGCAGTCGACCGCGCAGTCGAGGTCGCTTCCAGGGGCCGCCTGGTGACTTTCGGGGTTGTTCCTCATCGCGTGGAGACGGGATTTGGCTACATCGTTCCTGTGACCGATGAAACGACCGCATCGCGAGTCGATTTCCATCCGATCGATCGTTTCGTCGAAAAGCCTGATGTGGTTCTGGCCGCCGACCTGATCGAATCCGGAGCATTGTGGAACAGCGGGATGTTCGTGTTCCCTGCAGGCTTGCTCATCGAGGAGATGTCACGACACGCCCCCGAGGTCCTCACGTGCGTCGAAGAGTCATTGCGCTCGTCGGTAACAAACGGTGATTTGAGGGAATCTGGCCGAATCGACCTTGGGCCCGAGTTCGCCGACGCTCCCCCCGTCTCGATCGACGTGGCCATCATGGAGCGGACCGACCGGGGCGCGGTGGTCCCGCTGGATGCCGGATGGAGTGACGTCGGATCGTGGGAAAGCCTGTGGGAGTTGAGCGAACAAGATCCCGCCGGCAACGTCGAAATCGGTGAGGTCGTTGCTCTGGAATCTTCCCGCAACTACCTCAGGTCGGCGGGGCCGCTCATCGCGGTCATAGGCATCGAAGGATTGGTCGTGGTGGCTACCGACGACGCGGTTCTGGTGGTTCCCCGAGACCGGGCCCAGGACGTCAAGAGCCTCGTCGAGGTGGTTCCTCCCGAGTACCGGTGACGCGAAGTCAGAGTCGTCCGGGTCCGGCCCCGCTTCATCCGACCAATCGGAACTTCTCGAGAAGGACCCGGCCGGGCTCACCGGTCGCGACCAGGCCGCCCCCGGCCGGCACCAGGGCGTGGCGACCGCTCACTGCCAGCAAATACGCCAGACCGGACCCTTTGATGACGGCGTCCGGTTCGCCATTCTGGGATTCGATCACTGCCTTGCCTGCGCGCATGACGACGTCGTGGTCGACGGCGCCGGTTCCAGTCAGCGACAGTCGCAGCCGTTGCCCCTCGGCGGCCTTCGCTTGTTTGGCCCACGCCCACGGCGACAAGCGGACGGCCCGACCGATGGCGACCCCTCGCCCCAGCGGCTCGGCGGATTGGTTGATGTCCAATCCGAGGGCGGTTCTGAGGTCGCATAGATGGAGGAAAATGTCGTTGACCCGCATCTCCACCGCCACGCTGCGAGGCGCGGGACCGACCGGGGTCGATGACGGCTCGTTCCAGTCGAGTTCGGGTGTTTCGAGGAGGCTTGTCGTTGCCGCCGCTGCCCGTTCGATCTCGTCGATGACCCGGGCAGGAGACCAGGGGCGCCTCGCTGCCACGCCTTGATTGGTGACCTGGTCGAGCGGGGTTCCGTCTCCGACCCAATCGGCGGGTGGTTCGGGCTGGTCGAACCCGTGGACCAGCATCCCTTCGACGTGGCCGAGATGCGCCAGCACATCTTTGACCGACCAGCCGACACACGGCGTGGGCCGGTTCCAATCGTCGGGTTGCAGGGAGGGGATCAAATTCAGAACCGCGGCCCAGGTTTGCCTGGCAGCGGTCGCAAGCTCCCCGGGTTGGTGCATGATCGGATCTTAAAGACCTGGTTCCTACCATCGCCTGAGATGCTCCGGTACCTCATCGCCGCTTGCCTGCTGGTCCTGGCTGCCTGCGCCGACCCGCCGCCGCCGCAAGCCTCGGGCGAGGAGATCTATCTGCAGCTTTGTGCCAATTGCCATGCTGCCGACCTCAACGGCGGCGTTGGGCCTGCAATCGGGGCCGGTTCGAACTCCGCCGTACAGGACGACGACTTCCTGGTCCTGACCATCACCCGGGGCAGGGGTCCGATGCCGTCTTTCGAATCGACCCTCAGTGACGAGCAGATTGCCCGTGTGGTCGACTATCTGCGCGCCGAGCAAGGCGCGGTCGATTCCGGATGAGGGATGCCACGGCGTCGACCGCCCTGGAAGCCCTGGAGTTGCATCCGGTATCGATACCTCTGAAATACCGGTTCCGACGAGTGGACCGAAGGGATGCCGTTCTGATCGGGGGACCCCAGGGTTGGGGCGAGTTCTCCCCGTTTCCCGATTACCCGCCGGAAGTGACGACGAGATGGCTTGCGGCCGCCCTCGAAGCTGCCTGCTCCGTCTGGCCGACGCCGGTCCGCTCGTCGGTGCCGATCAACGTGACCGTGCCTGCGGTCGATGGACCGACGGCCTTTGCCATCGTCGCCGGGTCGGGATGCCGTACCGCCAAGGTCAAGGTTGCCGATCCCGGCCAGTCTGCCAAAGAAGACGAAGAGAGAATCGCGGCGGTCCGGTCCGCCCTCGGACCGTCGGGCAAGATCCGAATAGATGTGAACGGCGCCTGGGACCTGGCAACCGCCACCGCGACGCTCCTGAAATTCGCTTCCTACGACCTCGAATACGTTGAGCAGCCAGTCCGTACTCTGGAGGAGATGATCGAGCTCCGGCGGAGAGTCCCAATGCCGATTGCGGCCGACGAGGCCGTCCGCCTGGCGGCCGACCCGCTCGAAGTCGCCGAGAGAGGTGCAGCCGATCTGATCGTTCTGAAGGTACAGCCTCTCGGAGGCGTGGAACGAGCCCTGGAAGTGGCGCGGCGGTCGGGATTACCCGCCGTCGTCTCCTCGGCCCTCGAGACTTCGATCGGAATTGCCGCCGGCCTGGCAGCAGCGGCGGCCCTTCCGCAACTCGACTACGCCTGCGGACTTGGCACGGTCTCTCTCTTCACCGGCGACGTGGTTCTCGACTCGCTGGTGCCGATCGACGGTCAGATGGACTTGCGGCGTCCCGAGCCGGACCCGGAGTTGGTCGACCGGTTCGCAGCCGACCGCGATACATCGGCCGAGTTGCTGCGGCGTCTGCGCTGGGCGGCCGAGGTCTTGACGTGACCGGAGGGCTGGCCGGTTTGACCCCCAATGGCGCCACCGCGGCTGCATCGGTGCTGATCGACGAATTGATTCGCAACGACGTCCGTGATCTGGTGCTGGCCCCCGGGTCGCGCTCGGCCCCGATGGCGCTTGCGGCCAGCGCTCGTACCGAAGTGCGAATTTGGGTCGAGGTCGACGAGAGGTCGGCGGGCTTCTTCGCGCTGGGCTTGTCGAAGGCGGGACGGTCTTCGGCGGTGTTGACGACCTCGGGCACTGCCGCCGCCAATCTCTATCCCGCCGCGGTCGAAGCGGATCTGGCAATGGCGCCGCTCCTGCTGATCACGGCCGATCGGCCTCACGAGTTGCGGGCTACCGGCGCCAACCAGACCATCGATCAGGTCAAGCTCTTTGCCGGTGTCGCTCGCTGGTTCGCCGAGATCCCCGCCGCCGAGGATCGGGCCGGTGAGGACGCCTATTGGCGATCTGTGGTGTGCAGGGCGATCGCAGAGTCGCGGGGCTGGGCCGGGCGCCGAGGG
>DATEEG010000215.1:0-2296 GCA_035281305.1 Acidimicrobiia bacterium
CCAGAGGCTCCGGCCCCGATGGCTCCACCGGAACCAGTCGCCGGTCCAGGCGGCGCCGAGGAAGCGCCCTTGGATCGCCTCCGGGTGCGGATCGGGGAGAACATGATCCGGGCCAAGCAGACCGCGGCCCATGTCTGGACCTCGATGGAGGTCGACTACGAACGAGTGGAGCGAGTGCGATCGGCCGCCCAGGCGAAGTGGAAGGAAGACGAAGGTTTCTCCCTTACCTATTTGCCCTTCATCGCTCGGGCCACGATCGATGCCCTACAGGAATTCCCGGTCGTCAACAGCGCCTTCCTCCTCGAGGAGAAGAAGTCGATCACCTACCGCAGCGTCAACTTGGGGATCGCCATCGATCTCAACCAGAAGGGGCTCATCGTCGCCACCATCCGCAACGCTGACGGCCTCCGCCTGGTGGGACTCGCCCGCAAGATTCGGGAGCTGGCCGAGAAGGCCCGGGCGGGAAAGCTCGATCCCGACGATGTCTCCGGCTCCACATTCTCGATCACCAACCCCGGGCCCTTTGGCTCCTTCATGAGCGCGCCCATCATCAACGTCCCCAACGTCGGGATTCTCTCCACCGACACCGTCGCCAAACGGCCGGCGGTGGTGACCACCCCAGAAGGCCAGGACACCATTGCCGTGCGCCACATCGGATACCTGGGTCTCTCCTGGGATCACCGGGCCTTTGACGGCTCGACGGCGGTGTTGTTCCTGGCCCGGATCAAGGACAACCTCGAGACCTGGGATTGGAACCAGGAACTGGCCTAGACGTGCTGCGCACCCGCTGGCTGGGGAGGCTGCCTTACAAGGAAGCCTGGGATCTCCAAAAGGCGATCTGGGCGGGGAGGGTCGAGGAGCGGGCCGACGATTACCTGCTCCTCCTCGAGCACCCACCGGTTTACACAATCGGTCGAAATGGCGATGGATCAAACCTCTTGGTCAGCCCGGAGGCGCTCGATGGGGCCGAGGTTCATTTCGTTGATCGAGGCGGAGACATCACCTTCCACGGACCGGGCCAGCTGGTCGGCTATCCGATCATGCGTCTCTCGGATCCCAAGCAGCTCGTGCCCTACGTCCGCAAGCTCGAACAAGCCCTGATCGAGACCTTGGCGGACTTTGGCGTCGCCGGCTGGCGGGAGGAGGGTCTCACCGGAGTCTGGACCGAGGAGGGGAAGGTGGCCGCCATCGGGGTCCGGGTCTCGCGGCAGGTGACGATGCATGGCTTCGCCCTCAACCTCGACCCCGAGATGAGCTATTTCGCCAAAATGAATCCTTGCGGCATCCCCGATCGCCCGGTCGCCACTCTTTCCTCTCTCGCCGGCCGTCGGGTAAGTCTCGAGGAGGCGGTGGCGGCGTTCATCCCCCACTTTTTAACCGTCTTCGAGGTCGAAGCGGCCGAGACTCAGCTGGGGGCGTTTACCCGCGGCCAGGGCGCCGACCCCCGCTTCGAGGTGGATCGGCTCCTCGAGGCGGGGACCTTTTCGGCCGAGCGGCGTCATAGAGAGCCGATCCTGGTCAACGGCCGCCTCCCCGGCGAGCCTCCCCGGCCCGACTGGATGAAGGTCACCGCCCGGATGGACGACGACTATCTCTCGTTGAAAAAGCTGATGCGGGGGCTCGATCTTCATACCGTGTGCGAGGAGGCGGGCTGCCCCAACATCTACGAGTGCTGGGGGATGGGCACCGCCACGTTGATGATCCTCGGGGACAAGTGCACCCGGGCCTGCGGCTTCTGCAACGTCACCACGGGAAAGCCCACCGAATACGACGTCCTCGAACCTTTCCGAGCCGCCCAAGCCATCAAGACCATGGGCCTCTCCCATGCCGTCGTCACCTCGGTCAACCGCGACGACCTCGCTGACGGGGGAGCGGAGATCTTTGCCGCCACCATCCGGGAGACTCGCCGGATCCATCCCGACTGCGAGATCGAAGTGCTTATCCCCGATCTCAAAGGTGACGAGGTGGCGCTAAGAGTGATCCTCGACGCCCAACCCGAAGTGCTCAACCACAACACCGAAACCGTTCTCCGTCTCCAGCGGGAGATTCGCACCTCCGCCAGCTATGGCCGCTCGCTCGCCCTCCTCGCCCGGGCCAAGGCAACCGGCCTGCTGGTCAAGTCAGGCCTGATCGTCGGGATGGGCGAGAGCAAGGAAGAAGTGCTGGGAACACTGTCTGACTTGCAGGCGATTGGTGTGGACATCGTCACGATCGGCCAGTACCTCCGTCCTACTCCCCGTCATCGGCCGATCCATCGCTATGTGCTTCCGGACGAATTCGCAGAGTACAAACGGTA
>DATEEG010000216.1:0-5496 GCA_035281305.1 Acidimicrobiia bacterium
GGAGAGAAGGTCGGACCCGCCATTTTGATCGAGTCCACGCCGCCCGAAAATGGCAACGGGATGGTGGCGTTCGGTGGAGGATCGGTGTGGGCGACCGGTGACCAGAGTGTCGTCAGGATCGACCCGGATCGGTAGGCGATCGGTCCCGACCGGTCGTCTCGCCGAAGTCTGGCCCCGGTCAGGCGGAGTTGGCGAGGACTCGCCTGCTCCGCCGGGCCGCGGCCCCCGGCGGGCCGCTGGCCATGGGCCCGGCGCCCTCCGGAGCCGGGAAAATCACGAATCGAAAGGGGCCCGTCAACGACCGGTCGACGGTGACCTATCGACGGGCCGGCCAAAGGTGATTGCGTCGACGATCTCCGCAGGCGCCGCTTGCGCCTTCTCGAGGTCCGGTTCTGCTCCGAGGCCGTCGTTGAAGGTCGAGAACGCGAGGCGGAGGGCCACGTAGGCGGTTGCCGCCGCGATCTGGCGGTCGGACAGCCCGGCCCGGCGGAGATCTTCGATGTCGTCCTGGGAGGTCGAGCTTGGCTCAGCCGCCAGCTTTCGTGCCCACGCAGCGAGAGCGACATCGCGAACCGTCATCGATTCGCTTTGTCGGCCAGCCACGATCGCCGCCGCGGTTGCAGGATCGGTGGCCTCTGCCACCCGGCTGCCCCAAGCCAGGGAGCAATACGAATCTCCCATCCGCGATGCCATCGCTGTGATGAGGAACCCTTTGTCCCGATACGACAGGTCGGCGATCTCTGCGCACCGATCGAGGAGATCGAAGAGTACGTCATTGATCGGAGGGATCCAGGCCCAGGCTCTGGTCAGGTTCATTACATAGCCGACGTCCTCGACGTCTTTCTTGTAGAACGCTTCGCGCTCGGGCGACGGGTCGGGTTCGTCGATGAACATTGAGTCACTCCTTCGTCGGGCCGCGCTCTATCGATTCTGTCCTGGCCTATTCCGATCGTTAGTCATGCACTGGCCGATTCGATTCGTTCGATGAGGTGCACGGAGACCTTGTCTCCGGCTTGTTTGCCGATGGCGCCTTGAAGTGCGGCCTTGACCGGCAGTTTGTGAGTCCCGTCGCCCAGCGCCATGAACGAACTCTCGAAGGGATGGCCATCCATCGTTCCGCGGACCTTGACGAGGCCCCGGGTGCCAAAGAACTCCGCGGACCAGTCGGTGACGATGTACGTCCATCCCCCTTTGGCGGCGCTCTTCTCGAGGGTTCCGGTGAATTGTCTGTCGAGTGAACTCACGGCGTCTCCTCTCTCACTGGTTGCCGTACATCAGCGACCCGGGTGTGGTGAGCAGGTCACCGCTCTCGAGCCACGTCTTGAGCCCGGATAGAACCATCGGCCAACCTCCATAAAGCTGATCGTTGGCACCGTCGCGCAGTTGATCGTGGGTGACGGTGAGGCGGCACGAGTCGCCGACCGGTTCAATCTCCCAGGTCACCCGGCTGGTTCCCTCGGCAATGACTTCCGGGCCCCACATGGCTCGCATCGATTGCACCAGCCGACGGGGCGGATCGACCTCGAGGTTCTCGCCCTCGGCGAGCGGCCCATCGGCGCTGCGATGAACCATTTCGTAACGCGACCCCGGTGACCAGTCCGACTCGATGTGGGTTCCGAAGTGGTACTTCGCCCGGATTTCGGGATCCGTAATTGCCTCCCACAGCCTTTCGGGGGTTGTTCGGATATAGATCTCGAAGACCTTTTCCATGTCTTGCTCCATTTCACGTTTGAGATCCACCAGGCCAGCCGCCCAGCCCTCGGTGTATTTGCTCACCCATCGATCATGAACCAGACGGACCGGAATCGGGTTCAAGAAATGCAGCTTTTCTCGTCCCCGCCGCTTGGTGACCACCAGCCCTGCTTCCTCGAGCAGGTTGAGGTGTTTGGCGACTCCGATCCGGGTCATCGCGAACCGTTTTGCCAAGCCGTTCAGCGGCTGACCGTCCTGGCGGAAGAGTTCGTCGAGCAGCGCCCTCCGAGTCGGGTCGGCCAGCGCTTTGAATACGTCGTCCACCGGGGAGAAAGATAGGAAACCAAACGGTTACCTGTCAAGTGACTTCTGATACCTACGGGCCGATCAGGTCCCATCGATTGCCGGCGATGTCGACGAACACTGCGACCCGCCCATAGGCCTCGGTGCGTGGTTCAGTGACGAACTCCACCCCGGAGTCCACCATCCGGTCGTAGCTCGCCTGGAAGTCATCGACTCTCAAGAAGAAGCCAACCCTTCCCGCAACCTGGTTTCCGATCGCCTTTCTCTGTTGATCACCATCGGCGCGGGCCAGCAGGATGCCCGTCTCTGCGCCTCGAGGCCGCACGACGACCCATCGCTTGGGCCGACCGTCGTTGGTGAACGAGGGGGAGTCCTCTGCCAGGTCGAAACCGAGAACACCGACGAAGAACTCGATGGCGCGGTCGTAGTCGCCGACGACGATGGTGACGAGTTGCAGGAAAGGCATCGGGAGAGTGTGACATGACCGGCATGGGGCCTTGGGCAGTCGGCGCCGGGTTACCAGGTCGGCCGGGGAACGCCACCGTTAGCCTCGGCCCGTGATTCTGGAGCGAGAGGCCGAGCTGGGCCTGCTGGTCGAGCTCCTCCGCGGGGTAGGCGACTCGGGCGGCAAAGTCGTCCTCATCAGAGGCGAGGCGGGCATCGGCAAGAGCGCGCTCGTGCGATTCTTTGTCGATTCTTCCGCAGACTCCGCCCGCGTGCACGTCGGGTTTTGTGACGACCTTCAGACTCCCCAGCCATTCGGCCCGTTTTGGGATGTGGCCCGGAGCGAACCACAGCTCCAACAAGCTCTCAGGGAGAGTGATCGGCAGGCGGTGCTCGAGACACTGGTCGATCTGCTCACGGCACCCCTCCGCCCAACCGTGGTTGTCATCGAGGACACGCAGTGGTCCGACGAGGCCACCCTCGACGCCATCAAGTACGTGGGGCGGCGCATTGGCCGAGCCAACGGGCTTCTCATCCTCACTTATCGGGTAGGGGAGGTCGATCTCGATCACCCGCTCAGAACGGTCATCGGAGACCTTCCACCGCAGAGCGTCATCAGAATCGAGCTTGGTGGCCTCTCGCGGTCCGCGGTGGCAGAGATCATTCAGGGTTCCGGTCTTGACGCCGATCGGGTATTCGAGCTCACGCATGGAAACCCACTTCTCGTCACGGAGATGGCTTCCACGGGCTCAGACGACGTGCCGGGGTCGGTGCGGGACTCCGTTCTGGCCCGGGTAGGGAAGTTGTCTCCCCCGGCGCGGGAGATGCTGCGAGTCATTTCGGTCATCCCGGAGAGAATCCCACGAACCGAGTTCTTCTCCGTGATGGGGGGATCGGCCGATCAACTGGCCGAATTTGATCGGCTCGACCTGCTCGAGGTCGGGGGCGACACGCTGTCTTTCAAACACGAGCTGATCAGGCGCGCCGTCGAAGCCTCGTTGACAATCAGCGAGAGCGTTGCGATTCACCGGACGCTGCTCGAGAAGCTGCCAGCCAGCACCAGTCCAGCTCGTCTGGTCCATCACGCCCGTTTCGCCAAGGACGTCCAACGCCTGATCGAATATGCACCTGCCGCTGCCAGAGCAGCTTCCGAAGTCGGGAGCCATCGTGAGGCGTCCGCGCACTATCGGGGGCTCGAGCCCTACCTGGACCACCTGGGCACACTCGATAGGGCCGCGATACTTTTCGACTGGGCCCGGGTCGAGTATTTCGTGGGCAACAAGCGGTCGATCGAGATCCTCGATCGAGCGATCGGGGTGTATCGGGAGGTGGGGTCAGAGATAGGGCTGTCCCGCTCCCTGGTGCTGGGGGTCGAACTCAACCGGATGCATGGACGGTTCGACTCAGCGAAGGCGAACGCCCTCGAAGCCATCCAGATCCTCGAGCGTCGTGAACCCAGCGCCCTGTTGGCTCGAGCGCTGGCAGCGGAGGCGTGGCTCCTGATTCATCGGGGTCTGATCAGACAGGCGGAGGCCAGTGCCGATAAGGCGATCCGCATCGCCGAAGCCACCGGAGCCGAATCGGCCATGCTGGAAGCACTCGGTGTGAAGGGAACCCTTCTCTATGTGCGGGGTCAAGCCGGCGGCCTGGACTTCATGGACGAGCTGCGACAACGGGCCAACCGCGGCGGCTACGCGCACCAAGAGGTCTGGGCTCTGCTTCGCATGGCGACCGTCGCTCTCGAGATTAGGGATCTGGAGCGGGCGTCCTATTTCTCGGTTCAGGCCCGAGAAACCGCGGTCCGGTTCGAGCTGACGATCCTCGAGACGCTGGCCATATCCGTCTACGCCGAGGCTCGATTCTGGGGCGGGCAATGGGCGGAGGCCGAAGACCTGGCAACGGAGGCGTTGGGAAGACATTCCAACGCCGACGCCCACCTCGCAGCGGTACTCGGCGTTCTTCGGACCCGGACCGGACGGGGTGCCGGCGAGGAGTTATTAGAACGCGCATGGGCACTGGCGCGAAAAAGTAACGAAATCGATCACCTGCTGATTTCGGCCGCTGCGCGAGCCGAGAAAATGTGGATCGACAATCGGCCGGACACCGAGTTGCTCATCCAATTCCAGGACCTCGTCGAGCGCGGCATCAGGTTCGAGTACCCATGGCCGGCGGCGTCGCTCGCCCAGTGGTTGTGGATGTTGGGCGATCGGGAGACACTGGACGGGCTACCGCAACCGTATCGCGACCTCTTCGAGGGCCGGATCGATGCGGCAGCCCAATTCTGGGAATCCCGACAGATCCCATACGAGAGAGCGCTCGCCCTTATGTGTGGTGACATGGCACAGCGTCTGCAAGCACTTCACCTCCTGGAAACTCTGGGCGCGTCTGCGGTGGCCTCCAAAGTGAGGCGGGAACTGAGGGCAGCGGGTGTCTCAGCGCCGCGGGGCAGGGGTAAGGCGACGAGAAGCCACCGCGCTGGATTGACCGGGAGACAGGCCGAAGTCCTCATACTGCTCGACGAAGGACTCACCAACGCCCAGATTGCAGATCGGCTCTTTGTGTCCCCGCGGACTGTCGAAAACCACGTGTCGGCCTTGCTGGCCAAGCTGAACTCCTCCACCCGGTCTGAAGCAGTTGCGCGAGCCCGTCGCGAGGGCCTGTTCACTCGCTAAATCGGGTGCCTCTGAACCATTTTTAGGGGTGTCCCCCCGATGCGGGGCGACCTTCAACCCCATACCTTCGATCCCGGTGACCCGACCAAAGAAAAGGAGTATCGATGTCACTGTTCATGGATGTGCACACCATCGAGGGAGGGGTGTCGGCGGCCGATGTGGCCGGAGCCCACGTGAAGGACCTGGCCACCCAGGCCCGGTACGGGGTGAGTTATCTCCGCTACTGGGTCGACGAGGGAGCGGGGAAGATCTTCTGCCTTGTCGAGGCAGACCGTGCCGAGGACGCCGCCACGGTCCATCGAGAAGCGCATGGCCTCGTTGCCGCCGAGATCTATCGCGTCGGCGAGTACAGCTAGCAAAGGGAGGACGGCATGAAAAAAGGAAT
>DATEEG010000217.1:0-2219 GCA_035281305.1 Acidimicrobiia bacterium
GCCCACCGGGACCAGGAAGGTACCCACTTCCCATTGGGAAACAGAACAAGGACGATGACCGCACCCGCCAGACACAGGACCTCGAGCGCCCTGGTCCATCCGGCCAATCCCGTCACTTCGCGAAGTCCGATGGTCACGCCGCCGGTGTACATGTAGAGACCCACCAGGCCCCATCCGAAGAGAAGGGGGAACGTCTGGCCTTTGGCGCCCAGGAAGAGCCACACCGAAGCTGCAAACGCCATCGAAGTTGGCAAAACCAGAAGAGCCCAGATGAGGAGTTCTCTGCCTATCCCCCGCGACGTGAAGATCACGGTGAAAGCAGGTATGTCAACAAGGTCGGGAGCTTGAAATACCTTTCGGTAGGCAACAGCACTGGCCGCGGCCGCCGCCAAGGTGACTGCCGGCCACGCCCACCTCAGGGCTCGGGCGCCTAACCGCGTATCGATGGCCCATCCTCGGACTCCGACGTCACGCGATCGTTACGAACCTTTCCGCAGTCGCCTCAGCGTGGGCAAGACTTCCGACCCGATCATGCTGATGGTGCGTTCGGGGTGCGTCGAAGCTACCTGGATCGAAACCACATCGGCCCCTACCTCGGTCACCAGAGGCCGGTAGGCCTCGATGAGGCCGGCGGCGTCCTTGACCACCGCGTACTTCGAGAGGATCTCGGCGCGATCCATCTCGTCGGCTCTTTGGCGAAGGACCATGGGATCGACCTCCTCCAGACGCCCTGGCGCCCGGAGACCGCGCATGGACCCGAGAGCATCCCAGGCCTCGGTCTCGGATTCGGCCAGCACCACCCAACGAGAGGCCATGACCGAACCCGGCGAGTCTCGATTGGCCTGAAAAGGCTTGATGATCTTCTCGACCGCGTCTTCGGGGGCTTTGACCGACACGATCAGGCCTTCGGTGTTCTGGCCGGCGAACGTGGCCGACTTCTCACCCCCGGCAGCCATCCAGATCGGCACATCGTTCGTGGGCGGGCTGTAAAGCTTCGCCTTACGGCATTGGTAATACCGCCCCTCGAAGTCGAGTTTTTCGCCCGCCAGGAGTCGGTGCATGATCTCGAGAGCTTCGCTCATCCGGCCGATGCGCTCGGCGTAGCCGGGGAACTCATAGCCCATTGGGCCTTCGTTGATGTTCTCGCCGGTGCCGACACCGAGGATGAACCTCCCGCCCGAGAGACGATCAACTGTTGCCGCCGCCTGGGCGATCAGGGCTGGGTGATAGTGGAAGAGGGGGCAGGTCACCGAGGTGGCGAACTCCACCGAGTCGGTTCGGGCAGCGGCGGCCCCCAACCAGGCCCACACAAACCCGGCGGCGGAGTTGTCGTCAACCCAGGGGTGGAAGTGGTCTGAGGCGGTGACCATGTCGAACCCGGACTTCTCAGCCAGCACGGTCTGATCGATCAGAACTTCGGGTTGATAAGACTCGTGTGATGCCAACCAGGCGAATTTGGGCATTACCCGATCTTATGGCCCTGGCGAGGGTGAGAGGAACGACACTTCCGGAGTTGGCAGACGCCAGACACCCAAGTGAGATTGCCTTGAACGCAGCACCTAACTGGCGGTTCGCCGCCGGCGCAGCAGCAACAGAATCAGAACGGTGATGGCTGAGCCCTGGACCCATTCGCCCCATCGGGTATAAAGAGTTCGGGTGCCGTCGGAGAGCCTCAATTCGGCGGCGATGACGGTCTCCTCGAGGAACCCGGCGACCTCGCCCACCTCCCCGCCAGTGATGAAGGTCGATTTGCCCGTTACGGCCGAGTGCACCACCGCCAGACCAAGTTCGGCGGATCTCATCCGGGTCATCCCGATGAACTGGTCGGAGACCGGTGTGAACTCGTAGCTGCCCTCGTTGGTGGCGACGACGAGCAGTTGTGCCCCGGCGTTGGCTTCGTCACGGGCATAACGCCCGAACGCAGCCTCAAAGGAGATCACCGAGCCGATCCGGCCGATCGGCAGAGCGAAAACGAGAGCATCGTCGCCTCTGATCATGTCCCGGGGCACCTGATCCAGAGCGGGAATCCATTCGAACCAGGGACGCGCCGGGATGTACTCGCCGAAGGGAACCGGATGCCGCTTCCGATACTCCCCGACGATTTCACCGTCGGGATCGAACACGACGTTGGCATTGATCCACTCTTCATCGGACACCGGCCTGTCCCCGCCGGCCAGAACGTAGGCTCCGAGCCTCACTGCCTCGGCTCCAATCGCTTC
>DATEEG010000218.1:0-4633 GCA_035281305.1 Acidimicrobiia bacterium
TCGTGCTGTCTATCGCTCCAGTATTCGAGCATCGCAATTTTGTTCGCCGGTCGGCCGCCGAAGCCGCCCGCACGATGGTGTTGAGCACCGGCGATCCTTCTGCGGAGGCGTTGGCCGTCATCGAAGCTCAGGCAAGGAGCATGGGTATCGACCCGGCTGACGTAACTGTGCTCCTGTGCGGAGGAGCGGAGTGCGATATCGACCGCGGGTCGGTCGTGACGGTCGAGGTGACGGTCCTGGTGGGCGAGCTGTCGTCTTTCCTGCCCATCGGCACCATCACGGTCAATGCCGTCCACTCCGAACAGGTTGACTTGTTCAGAAGTCGGCCATGAAGTCCGATCGTGGGTCCGCTCCGGTCTGGTTCCTGGGTCTTTCCCTCTGCGTGTTGATGGTCGGAGCAATGTCGGCTGAGCTCTGGCGGGCGATCGGGGAGAGGCAGGAATTAGTGGCGATGGCCGATGCCGCGGCGATCGCGGCCGCCGCGGCCATAGATCTCGATCATTATCGGTCTACCGGCGAGGCCGTCATCGATCAGGACGAGGCGCCGATGCGGGCGTTGGGGGTGATTGCCGGTAGCAGCGGCGGGACTGACCTGGCAGCCTCCCCTCACGTCGCAATCGCAGGGGATGGGTCGTCGGTGACAGTGGAGTTGACCCGGGAGGTGCCGTTCGGATTGATCAGAATCCTTGCTTTCGATGATCGCGGGTTCACCGTCACCGGCGTGGCGACTGCTTATCCGTACTCACCCCCGTGACCGATCGTCTGCGTCTGCTGATCGCGACCTTGTTGGTGGCGATGCTGGGGGCTGGACTCTGGTACTCGAGTTCTGCGATCGGCGCCAACGAGGTCGAGGTCGGCGGAGAGATCGAGGCGGCGACGGCAGCCGTCGAAGCGTGGGGATCCTTCGCCGCCACCGGCGACATCGGGTTGGTGGATCGGTGGTTCGCCATCGACGGTCCCCAGTACGCACAGCTGCAAAAAGAAGAGGAGTCGATAACTCCGGGCGGGACTTATGACTTTGCCTTGAGGCACGGCGTCGTTGTCGAACCGGGGCTGGTCAGGGGCACCGTGACGATCACCGGTGGAAACCAAGAACCCCGGACCTACCAATGGGACATCGAACTCGTCCACCACGGCACCCACTGGAAAGTGTGGACGGTCCGGACCTCCCCGGAAGAACCGCGAACCTAATGCTATGGGATGCGGTTTCCGCCGGGCATTGCATTCAGATTCTCACGGCTCCGAAGCCCACCCGCATCTCAATGCAGAAACCGGCGGAAACCGCCGGGCATAGCATTAGGTTCGCGGTTCTAGATCCCGTCGAGGGGGCCGACGACTGCGCCGGTTTCGGTGCCACAGGTTTGGCAGCGGGGGATGCCGGCCATCACCTTGGAGCCGCAGGCTCGGCATGTGACGGGTGGAGCCGTCCGTCGGCCGTCGGAGACACCGTCGGAGTTGTCGATCTCGGCGATACGGGCGGCCAGTTCCTCGTCGGTGTGGCCGTGCTCTTTGAGCATGCTCCACATGGCCTCGATGACGAGGAGCAAGCGGTCGACCCGGGCGTCGAGTTCCGCCCAGGCCTCGATGGCGCTGGCCGAACCGCTCATGTGGTTGGCGACCACATTCATTCCGGCGACCTTGGCGGCGGTTCGCCGCCCCATCACGTATCCACCGATTAGAGGAAGCATGCGTTCAGCCTAAGTCGGCAACCCGTTCCTGGGAATGTTCTCCGTCGCGCCCGGGCGATTATCATTCCTGGCACACGGTGCCCCTTCTAGGGGATCACGCCGCCCATTCGGGGGTGGTGTAAACGGCAACACGGCAGGTTCTGGCCCTGTTATTGAGGGTTCAAGTCCTTCCCCCCGAGCGAACCCAGATCGCATGTTCTGGGATCACAACCGACCAGGCGGCTAGGCCCGGACGATCTCAGCTCCGCAGAATTGGCACCGGGGTAGTCCTTCGGCGACTTTGGATTGGCAGCTGGGGCAAGTAGCGGGCTGGGGAACATGGCGCCCGTCGACCATTCCTTCGGCTTGATCGAGTTCGGCAAGACGCTCGGTGAGTTGTTCGTCGGTATAGCCGGCTTCCTTCAGCAGGGTCCACAGAGCTTCGATGACGAGGAGGGTCCGGCCCAGTCGTTCGTCGAGGACCTCTACTGCGGCAGCCGGCCCGGCGCCCAGAGCGGTGGCGGCCGAACTCATGCCGGCTCGGACGCTTTTGCCCATCACGTACTCGGCTATCACCGGAAGCATCGGTTCAGCCTACGCCTCCCGGTCTCTTCGGACTAGGAGCCGCCAAGGCGGCCTAGGTATGATCACGCTATACGGCGCCCCCTCGACAGAAGGCGCCGCCCTGTCGGGTTAGCGCCCGAAGAACCGAATACGGCCCCGTCGTCCAGTGGTCTAGGACGCCGGCCTCTCAAGCCGGAAACGCCAGTTCGAACCTGGTCGGGGCTGCTTCTTTTTCCACTTTTCGCGCATCGAACGCAGGTCCTAGGCCGCGTTCGATGCGCGAAAAGGGCGGCGCTTTTTAGTTGCGGCCGTAGACGGGGACGGCGGCTCCGGTCATTACGCCTGACTCCTCGGAGATGAGGAACTCGGCCACGCTGGCGATTTCGTCGGGTGTGGGCCAGTTGACGTAGTCGGCGTAGGGAGCGGTGGCTCGCATGGCCGGCGTGTCGATCACCGACGGCAAGAGGACATTGGCGGTGGCCTTCGTTCCCTCTAGCTCCTGGGCAATCGTCTTGCCGAGGGCGACGACTCCAGCCTTGGCGATGTTGAACGCGGCCTGACCGGGCGGGTTGTCGAAGGCGGCCCGGCTGCCGATGAGCAAAAGCCTGCCCCAATCGGCTTGCCGCAGGTAAGGAATCGACGCCCGGGCGGCATAGAACGCCGAGCGCAGGTTGAGGTCCAGCATCCGCTCGAAGCGGACGTCGTCAGTCTCCTCCACGTCCCGGCCGCCGGCCCATCCCCCCACCAGAGCGGTGACGACGTTGATCTGGCCGAACTCGTCGGCGATCTCCTTGATGAACCCGTTGACCGCCTCGGGATTGGTGGCATCGACCCGGCGGAGGGTCAGTCGTTCCTCATCGATATCGAGCTCACGCTCGAAGCGGTCGGCTTCCTCCGGAAGCAGATACGACACGGCGAGGCGATAGTCCCGCCGGAGCAACCGCCGGACCAAGGCGGTGCCCAGACCTCCGGTACCTCCGGTTATCACAGCTGTCGCGGTCAAAACTGCTCCTAGCCCCACAGGGTCACCCAATTTGACAGCATGGTAGTTTCACGACTGCAGCAGCAAAGCCTGAGGAGGGTTGCTTAATGTCCTCGATCACCTTCGAGAAGGTCGGCAAGGTTTATCCAGGTGGCACCCGGGCAATCACGGACGTCAATCTCGATATTTCCGATGGCGAGTTCCTGGTGCTGGTCGGCCCATCCGGATGCGGAAAATCCACCCTCCTGCGGATGATCGCGGGGCTGGAAGAAGTCACCGAGGGCCAGCTCAAGATCGGCGACAGAGTCGTCAACGATGTCACTCCCAAGGACCGCGACATCGCCATGGTCTTTCAGAACTACGCGCTCTATCCCCACATGAGCGTCTACGACAACATGGCCTTCGGCCTGAAGCTGCGCAAGATGAGCAAGGACGAGATCAAGCGGCGGGTGTCAGAGGCCGCCAGGGTGCTCGAGATCACCGAATACCTGGAACGCAAGCCCAAGGCTCTCTCCGGTGGCCAACGCCAGCGGGTGGCGATGGGCCGTGCCATCGTGCGCGAGCCCTCCGCTTTCTTGATGGATGAGCCCCTCTCCAACCTCGACGCCAAGTTGCGTGTGCAGATGCGTTCGGAGATCGGGATGCTTCAGCAGCGGCTGGGAACCACGACTGTCTACGTCACGCATGACCAGGTCGAGGCGATGACGATGGGCGATCGGGTGGCGGTCATCCGCAAGGGGCGCCTCCAGCAGGTCGACAGCCCCCGCAACCTCTACGACTACCCCGACAACCTGTTCGTCGCCGGCTTCATCGGCAGCCCCTCGATGAACTTCGTCTACGGCCAACTCGAAGGCAGTGGTGACAACCTCTACGTCTCCTTCGCGGGCAACCGGGTCAAGATCGATCCGACGGTTGTGGCCAATCGAAAGGGGCTCACCGACTACATCGGCAAAGAAGTAGTCATAGGCATCCGCCCCGAGGCCTTCGAACTGGTGGCAGCAGTCCCCAACGCCGACCCCGAACAGACGATCGGTATCCAGGTCGGCCTGGTCGAACAACTCGGCTCGGAGGCATTCGTCCACTTCGTCAAGCCGGCGCCGCCGGTTATCACGCCGGACATCCGCGAGCTTCTGGCTGACCAGGGGACCGACCCGACCACCCTTGGCAACGAGACCAAATTCACGGCCCGAGTGGATCCGGACTTTGCCCCTCGTAACGGCGAAGAAGCCAAGCTGGTGATCGAGACGAGCAAGCTCCATTTCTTCGACAAGGAAACGGGCAACGCGATCCGCTAATTCGGCTTTGCCGCATCAGCAGGCAGCAACAAGTAACGAGTAGGCAGGAACGCTTACTGCCTTCTGAAAGCCGCCTGCTGATCTCACGGCCTCAGCAGTTTGAAACATTCCGCCACGGGCAGGCC
>DATEEG010000219.1:0-3250 GCA_035281305.1 Acidimicrobiia bacterium
CTGCTCGACCCTCCGAGAAGGCGCCGGCTCCCCAGCCGGCTCCAGCCCCGGAACCGGCCGCATCCGCCGACGCCCAGCCAGAAGCGGAGACGGCGGCTCCCAAGGAAATAGCAGTGACAGTCGAGCAACCCCAGCCCCAGGCACGAGCCGAAGCTCCTTCTCGAGCAGTGCTTTCCCCGGTGGTGCGCAAGCTGGTCCGCGACCAGGGGGTCGATCTCGAGGCGGTAACCGGCACCGGCGAGGGGGGCCGGATCACTCGTCGTGACGTCGAGTCCTTCATCTCCGCCCGCGATGCCGGCACCGCGCCGGCGCCGGCAGTTGCTGCCCCCGCGGCCCAGCCGGCCGCCCCGGCGGCTCCTCCGGCCGAGACCCCTCGCCCGGCGGCGCCGACGGCCCGGCCCGCACCCGAGGCTCCGGCCCCGATGGCTCCGCCGGAACCAGTTCCGGGCCCGGGAGGAGCGGAGGAAGCGCCCTTGGATCGCCTCCGAGTGCGGATCGGCGAGAACATGATCCGGGCCAAGCAGACCGCGGCCCATGTCTGGACCTCGATGGAGGTCGACTACGAACGGGTGGAGAGGGTGCGTTCGGCCGCGCAGGCGAAATGGAAGGAAGACGAGGGGTTTTCCCTTACCTATTTGCCCTTCATCGCCCGGGCAACGATCGATGCGCTTCAAGAGTTCCCGGTGGTCAACAGCGCCTTCCTCCTCGAAGAGAAAAAGTCGATCACCTATCGCAGCGTGAACCTGGGGATCGCCATCGATCTCAACCAGAAGGGGCTGATCGTCGCCACGATCCGGAACGCCGACGGCCTTCGCCTGGTGGGTCTGGCCCGAAAGATTCGAGAGCTGGCTGAAAAGGCCCGGGCAGGAAAGCTCGATCCCGATGACGTCTCCGGCTCGACCTTCTCGATCACCAATCCGGGTCCCTTCGGATCCTTCATGAGTGCTCCCATCATCAACGTCCCCAACGTGGGGATTCTCTCCACCGACACGGTTGCCAAACGACCGGCGGTCGTAACCACCCCCGAAGGGCAGGACACCATCGCTGTTCGCCACATTGGTTACTTGGGCCTCTCCTGGGATCACCGAGCCTTCGACGGTTCGACGGCGGTGTTGTTCTTGGCCCGGATCAAGGGGAACCTCGAGACTTGGGACTGGAACCAGGAACTGGCCTGAACGTGCTGCGGACCCGGTGGCTGGGGAGACTTCCCTATAAGGAGGCCTGGGATCTCCAGAAGGCGGTTTGGGCGGGGCGGGTTGAGGGGCGGGCCGACGACTACCTGCTTCTCCTTGAGCACCCACCGGTGTACACAATTGGCCGCAACGGGGATGGATCGAATCTCCTTGTTGCCCCGGAGGCGCTCGATGGGGCCGAGGTCCATTTCGTCGATCGGGGCGGAGACATCACCTATCACGGCCCCGGCCAGCTGGTCGGCTACCCGATCATGCGTCTCGACGACCCCAAGCAGGTGGTCCCCTATGTGCGGAGGCTCGAGCAGGCCTTGATCGAAACCCTGGCTGACTTCGGGGTCGAGGGCTGGCGCGAAGAGGGACTGACCGGGGTCTGGACCACAGAGGGCAAGGTGGCCGCCATTGGGGTCCGGGTCTCCCGGCAGGTGACGATGCATGGATTCGCTCTCAACCTCGACCCGGAGATGAGCTACTTCGCCAAGATGAATCCCTGCGGAATTACCGATCGCCCGGTGGCAACGCTTTCTTCGCTGGCCGGCCGTCGGGTGAGTCTCGAGGAAGTGGTGCGCGCTTTCATCCCCCACTTCCTCGCCGTCTTCGAAATCGACGAGGCGGAGACTCAGCTGGGGGCATTTAGCCGCCGCCAGGGGGCTGACCCTCGCTTCGAGGTCGATCGGTTGCTCGAAGCGGGAACATTCTCGGCCGAACGCCGCCATTCCGAACCGATCCTGGTCAATGGACGTCTTCCGGGCGAGCCCCCTCGTCCCGAGTGGATGAAGGTCACCGCTCGTATGGACGACGACTACCTGTCGCTGAAGAAGCTTATGCGGGGCCTCGATCTGCATACGGTGTGCGAGGAGGCGGGCTGCCCCAATATCTACGAGTGTTGGGGGATGGGGACCGCCACCTTGATGATCCTTGGCGACAAATGCACCCGAGCCTGCGGCTTCTGCAACGTCAACACGGGAAAGCCCACCGAATACGACGTCCTCGAACCGTTTCGAGCCGCCCAAGCCATCAAGACCATGGGCCTTTCGCACGCGGTCATCACGTCGGCCAATCGCGACGACCTCGCCGACGGGGGAGCAGAGATCTTCGCCGCCACGATCCGGGAGACCCGAAGGATCCATCCCAACTGCGAAATCGAGGTCCTGATCCCGGATCTCAAAGGGAACGAAGAAGCACTGGGGCTGATCCTGGCGGCCCAACCCGAGGTGCTCAATCACAACACCGAAACCGTCCTCCGTCTCCAGCGCGAGATCCGCACCTCCGCCAGCTACGGCCGCTCACTCGCTCTTTTGGCCCGCGCCAAAGCGCATGGCTTGCTGGTCAAGTCCGGTCTGATTGTGGGGATGGGGGAGAACAAAGGAGAAGTAATAGGTGCGCTAGCCGATCTCAGTGCCATCGGCGTCGACATCGTCACAATCGGCCAGTACCTGCGGCCCACTCCGCGTCATCGCCCGATCCATCGCTACGTCCATCCGGACGAATTCGCTGAGTACAAGCAATATGGGGAAACGATCGGGATTCCGCGTGTGGAATCCGGTCCTTTGGTGCGCTCGTCCTACCACGCCAAGTCTGCCAGAGCGGCCGTCTCAACTCCCGGCTGACAACCCAGGCCGAAACGTTCTTTGAGCGCCCTCGTTCAAGCCTTCGAGTCGGGGGAGTTCCTGGCTGGCCTACGTTGGGGTGGTCTTGTTGCGCCCGCCGCACTGGTAATCGGGATCGTCTGGCGCCGGTGGCGAAGCGAACCAGCGCCAGTTGTTGGGTTGGCGGCCGTTGCCGCCGCGATCCCGGCTTTGTCAATCGTTCGTCCAGTTAACAGCGCGCTGCTAGTCGGTCTCGGCCTGCTCGTCGTGGCCGGAGCCACATTTAACTTGACCCGGCGGGTCCCGTTTCTACCTCTCCTGGTTGCTGCGCCCGGTGGCTGGCTGATTGCCCGTTCCGACCTTCCGGGACCGGGTTGGGTGGTCCCTCTAATCCTGACCGTTGCAGCCGTCGGTGGTCCACTCATCGCCTGGTTTGAAGAGAACTCCAGCCCGTCACCCGTGCCAACGGTG
>DATEEG010000220.1:0-3159 GCA_035281305.1 Acidimicrobiia bacterium
GCACCGAGCGAAAGCCCGCTGCCAGGGCTTCGGCGGCGAAGCGGGGCCACCGACCGTTGACGTTGATCAGGTCCTGGTTCACCACTGGTTGGCCGGTCCGATAACAGTCGAGACAGGGCCCCTCCTGGGCTTGGATCTCAAAGAGCTCGAGGACCCTCATCGCCTCACTGGAAGACGCCATGACACGAAGGTCGCCCTCAGGTGCTACCAGCATCAACCCGGCGGCTCCGACATTCAGCACCTCTACACAACGATCGGCGAGCAGCGTCAATAACTCCACAACGTCGAAATCCGCCACCAAGGTGTCAGCCAACTCGACCAGCGTCCTGGCGAGTTTCTCTTCTCTAGTCATGCTCTCTCCCGTCACCTCGCGCGCGCCGCTACCTGCGCACCCGCCACGACCATCCCGCGGCGGGCCTAACCGTGGTTCCCCGAACGACTGTGCGTGGACTCACGGGCCAGGATCCATATCGCCGGATAGTGTGTCGAGGCGGAGCCTTCTGGCCACCACATCCTGTGCCACCTCAATGAGGGGACGGTCGTTGGCAAAAGAATAGCCCCTGAGCCGGATCATTGCCTGGCCAATGCTGACATCGAGCTGGGCTGCGACCATCCCCGAGGCCTGGTGCACCACGTACCGAAAGTCGGCGCCGGTCTCGAGTTCGATGGCAAGCTTGCCGGGAGGCGCATTTGCTTGCATCATGAGCACCGCCGCGGCGGAGACGTCGGCCATTACCAGGGCGTCGGCGTGCTGGTCGTCGGAGAGGGGTCCCGGCTGGTCCCGGTAGAGGTTCAAAGCCCCGAGTCGAACGGCCCCGACCTGAAGCGGGAACCCAAATACTGCGCGGACCCCGGCGGCGATAGCCGGCACCGAGAAAGCCATCCACCTCGGTACCACCGGTTGGATCAGATCGGGTTCGAGCACGGGACGAGCGAGGTTGAAAGCATCGACGCACGGTCCCTCACCCAGCATGAACTGCAAGTCCTCGATGAGTTTGCTCACCTGATCCGTGGTGCAGACAGCCCCCTGGGGCACCTCACCCGACATGAGCATGATGCCGGCGCCCGACATGCCGGTCACCTCGGAGCAGACTTCGCAGAGTCGTTTGGTCTCCAGGCCGAAGGCCCCTCGGCCCACCAGTTGGGTGAGGATCCGCAGCCGACGTTCACCCGCCACGGGTCACGATCTCTCAAATTCGGAAGGTTTCATGGAGGAATCCCAGGGACGCACGAAGTAAAGAAGCGCCACCAGGGTCCAGAGCACCGCTTCGCCGGCGAGCGCCGGCTTGCCCACGCCAACCAGGGTTGCCGTGCTCCGTCACGGTACTCACCCTGGCGGCTTTTGTTCCGCCTTCCTATCCCCCGAGGTGACCGCCCGCAACTATGCCCTTGCAGAGGTTCGCGGTCTGGGTAGAGTTAGCCGTTAGGTAGCCCGATTCGAGGGCACCTCGTGTGACCGTCGCGTTGCTCCAGACCCTGGTGGCGCCAATTGTGGCCAGAGGAGCGTGCAGTGACTGTCGTCCCCGCCGAGGAAGCGATCGCTACATCGCTCCATCGGCTCGTCGCGGAAGACTCCCCCGATCTCCACACGGTGACGACCGTTGAAGGCGTGTATCGGTTCGTCTCTACGGCCAGCCACGCCCTTTTCGGTTGGGAGCCGGTCCAACTGATCGGCCGCAATCAGGATTCATTTGTCCACCCCGATGACATCGCACTGGTCGAACGAGCCCGATTAGCCGCGTTCAAGGACCCCAACGGAGCCGTGACCAGTGTGTCCCGCTTCCGTTGCGCCGGTGGTTCCTACCGTTGGACCGAGGCGCTCTCGAGACTGGTCGACGACAGCGACGGTCCCGTAGTCGTATCGGCAATTCGAGACATCGGCGACCGCAAGAAATCTGAGATGGACCTGGTGCTCAAAGCCTCGACCGATCCGCTCACGGGTGTGGCCAATCGCACGGTGTTCATGGATCGGCTTCGCCAGGCTTTACGTCGACTCGATCGTCGGGAGAGTCTCGTGGCAGTCCTCTTCCTCGATCTCGATCGGTTCAAGCTGATCAACGACTCCGTCGGTCACCTCATTGGAGACGCCGTGTTGATGAAGATGGCAGAGCGGCTCCGAGCCTTCCTGCGGCCCCAGGACACCCTGGCCCGATGGGGCGGTGACGAATTCGCCATCGTTATCGAGGATCTCTCCTGGCCCGAGGAGGCCGTCGTCCTGGGCGAGAGGATCATCGAGGCCGGCCGGGCGCCCTTTGTGGTGGGCGACGAGAAGTTCATATGCACCACCAGCGTCGGCATCGCCGTGACCCAGGACTCCCGCCACTCCGCCGAGGGCCTTCTGCAGGAGGCCGATCTGGCCTTGTATAGGGCCAAGGATCGAGGCCGGGACCGGGCCGAGGTCTTCGATGAGGACCTCCGGACGAGGGCGGTCGATCGTCTGAGTACCGAGCGCATGCTGAGACGGGCCATCGACGAAGACCGCCTGCGGGTCAGTTATCAGCCAATCATCGACCTTCGCACCGGTGCGACCGTGGCCGCCGAGGCTTTGGTGCGGGTGTGGGACCCGCTAGCCCCGCGCCTGATCGCGGCCGAGTCCTTCATCGGGGTAGCCGAGGAGGCCGGACTTCTGGCCGGCATGGACGACTGGGTCCTGGGCCAGACGATCGATCAGGCAACTATCTGGAAGGAGCTGTTCGTAGGAACCGGATTTGCCGACGTCGCGATCAATTGCACCGCTCGTCACATGGCCGATGCCGGCTTTGCCCAATCGGTAATCGACCAGCTGGGTTCCCACAGCCTGTCGTCAGGCGCACTCCAGATCGAGGTCACGGAGCAGGTGCTCATGGAAGCGTCGAACTCGGCGATGACCGGACTCACCACGCTGCGTGACGCCGGGGTGAAGGTGGGCCTGGACGACTTTGGCACCGGATACTCGTCGCTCTCGTACCTGCGTTTGTTCCCGCTTGATTTCGTGAAGATCGACCGATCGTTCATTCATGAACTGGTCCGTGGGACCACTGAACGGGCCATCGTCGCTTCCATCATCGACCTTTCCCATGCCCTCGGTATGGCCGTCGTGGCCGAGGGCGTCGAATCACAGGCCCAACTCGAGGAGCTCATGGCCCTTGGCTGCGACCGCGCCCAGGGGTTCCTCATGGC
>DATEEG010000221.1:0-3354 GCA_035281305.1 Acidimicrobiia bacterium
TTCGGATGCCGAGGCCCTTGACATCAACCCCGACGATCTGCGGATCGACACCTACCGGTCGCAGGGGGCCGGTGGGCAGCATGTGAACAAAACCGACTCGGCGGTCCGTCTCACCCATTTGCCGACCGGCCTGGTGGTGGCAGTCCAGAACGAGCGGAGCCAACTCCAAAACAAGGCGCGGGCAATGGCGATCCTGAAAGCCCGCCTGCACGAGCTAGCCCGTGTGCAGCGCCTGGCTGACATCGATGAGATTCGGGGCGAACAGGGTGAAGCTGCCTGGGGCCGACAGATTCGCAGCTATGTGATGCAGCCCTATCAAATGGTCAAGGACCTCCGGACCAACGTCGAGGTGGGAAACATCCAAGGCGTCCTCGACGGCGACCTCGATCCTTTCGTCGACGGCTACCTCCGCTGGCGCCGCGGCAGATACGAAAGACAGGATCAGGCAGTAGGCAGCGGGCAGTAGGAAGTAGGAAGGATCTACTTCTCTTGCTGCCTACTTGAAACTGCCTACTGCCTACCGGTACCGGCAAGGTTCGGTTTGCCCGGGGCGCTGGGGTACCCTTGAGCCATTCCGGGTCCTACGTCTATCGACCCGTGGCCATAGGACATGTTCGGGTTTCAATGATCAGACTTCGAGAAGTAACAAAGGTCTACGAAGGCGGCACGGTGGCGGTCCGCGACATCTCTCTGGACATCCAGAAGGGAGAGTTCGTCTTTCTCGTGGGACCGTCCGGCTCTGGCAAATCGACCCTGGTCCGGCTGCTTCTGCGTCAGGAAACGGTCACAAGAGGGACGATCTGGGTAGCCGGAAAGGACATCACCCTGCTCCCGGCCTGGAAGGTGCCGTTCTTGCGAAGGTCGGTAGGAACCGTATTCCAGGACTTCAAACTCCTTCCCAACAAGACAGTCGGAGAGAACGTCGCGTTTGCCCTCGAAGTGTTGGGCCGCCCCCGAGCGGTGATCGGTCCTCAGGTCGATCAGGTGCTGGAACTGGTGGGCCTCAAGGACAAGACCGATAGGTATCCCCGTCAGCTCTCCGGTGGTGAGCAACAGCGAGTTTCGATTGCCCGGGCGTTTGTCAACCGCCCGCCCATCCTCCTGGCCGACGAGCCGACCGGCAATCTCGACCCCGGGACGTCGGTAGGGATCATGCGTCTCCTCGATCGCATCAACCGATCGGGCGCCACAATCGTCATGGCGACTCATGACCATGCCATCGTCGATGCGATGCAGCGCCGGGTTGTGCAGCTCGACGACGGCCGGATAATCAGGGATGAGCGCTCCGGTCGCTACGAGACCGACCAGATCCCCGTGATCGGCACGGAAGCGGTTCCGACCGGGGGCGAATCCTCATGAGTCGTTTCGCCTTCCTGATAAGGGAAGCCTTGATCAACCTTCGACGCAACCTGCTGGTGGTCCTCGGAGCAGTCTTGGCGGTCTTCATATCGCTGGCTCTGGCGTTTGGGGCCCTGGTTGTGAACCAGCTCCTGCGTATCAACACCCTGGCGTGGCAGGACGGAGTCCACGTCATCGCATTCCTGAATGACGAGGGGAGCGACGGAGTTGCGACCGGGAGCCATCAAGCCCTGCTGACCGAGGTGCAGGGTTGGTCCGAGGTGGCCGATGCCTTCTACATCGACAAGGCTCAAGCCTGGGTCGAGTACCAGGAGTTGTTTGCCGACCGCCCCGACTATCTCGACATCGATCCCAGCGTCCTGCCCGCTTCGGTCCGAATCGAGCTCGACAACATCGATCTCTATCGAGATGTTCAGTTCCGACTGGCAGATCAATCGCAACTCATCAAGCGGGTCGTGACGTTCGGAGAGCAGATCGAACAACTCTCATCCCTCTCGACCGTACTCAACCTCCTGGGACTGGGCCTGGCCTTCGTCCTCGGGGTTTCCGCAGTGATCCTCATCGCCAACACCATCCGGATGGCAATTTACGCTCGCCGTGACGAAGTAGCGATCATGAAGCTGGTCGGGGCGTCGAACTGGTTTGTCCGGATTCCGTTCATCCTGGAAGGCATGATCGAGGGCCTGGTTGGTGCCGGCCTGGCCGTCACGACAGTCTGGGTCGCCTCCCGCAATCTGAGGACCCTCGGTGAGACAATTGAGATCATCTCGTTCTCGATCTCCGATCGCTTCTTCGTGACTTGGGGGATCCTGTTTCTTCTGTTCGGTGCAGCGGCGGGTGTGCTGGGAAGCGTGCTGGGACTCAGCCGATACCTGCGAGACGACGAGGGGGGACGCCCGGTGACGGGCGCCCGGCGGGTCCTCGAGCCGCTGTGAAGCCCGCACGGTTAACCGTGCTCCTCGTCGTGTTAGCCCTTCTTTGGGGTTCGGCACCTGTCGTGGCGCAGGATGGTGCGGCCTCGGAGCTGCAACAGATTCAACTCGAGCTGGCGGAGCTAAACCGGGCCATCAAAGCCGCGCGGACTGAAGCGAGCGCCGTTGGTCAGCAGGTGGCGGCAGCTCAAGCGAACCTCGAAGCAGCGCTTTCGGTTTTCAATGCGGCTCAAGCCCGGGTCGAAGAGACCATCGCCCGCGTGCATGACACCGAGCAGGCAGTTGCTGCCCTGGCCGGGCAACTGGCCGGCCTCGAGGCCGACCTCGCCCGAACCGAAATCGATCTGAGTAACACAGAATCACGCCTCGAGGATCAGGCGGTCGCCATGTATATGGAGGCTTCGGCGATGCCTGCAATCGGCCTGTTCTCCCAGGCGGACGCGGTCTCGGCCGCAACGGTGATCGTCTACGCCGGAGACATCTTTGCGGAGAACGAGGACATCTTCACGGCGTTCGAGTTGTTGAAACGGGAAGAGGAGCGCCAGCGCGAGGGCGTAGTCGACCGCAAGGTCGAAGCCGAGGCGCAATTGGCCAAGCTCGAAGCCGAAAAGGCCCAGCTCGAGGTCGAGCGCAATCAAGCCAACGAGGCCCTGACGGCGGCTCAACACGAAGCGGCGGAAGTCCAGTCCCTTCTCGATGAGATCCGCGGGAACATCGCCGCCGCCGAGGAGCACAAAGACGGTCTCGAAGCCGACGCGGAGCGTTTGGAAGAGGAGATCGCCCGACTCCAAAGCGACGAAGGGGAGGCTCCGGGGATACTCGGCTGGCCCGTCAATGGCCGGGTCAGCTCCCCGTTCGGCTACCGGATTCATCCGATCCTGGGGGTGAAGAAACTCCACACCGGAATCGACATCAACGGATCGACGGGAACCCCCATCTCGGCATCGGCCGGGGGAACTGTGATCCTGTCCCAAACGTACGGCGGCTACGGTCGGGCGGTGGTAATCGACCACGGCGGCGGCATGTCGACTCTCTACGCCCACCAATCCAGCATTGCCGTATC
>DATEEG010000222.1:0-3176 GCA_035281305.1 Acidimicrobiia bacterium
AGTTCGATTTCACCGAGAGCTGCCCAGGAGATCACGAGCGCGATCCCCGCCCCGAGGACCGAAGCACCCCTCGGTGTGATCATCGCCCGGACCGGGCCACGGGGACCTTCAATCCGTCGAGCAGGGCGCCTACGACCTCTCGGGCGGTGACACCGCGCATCTGCGCCTCCGGGCGGAACGACAATCTGTGTTCCAGAACCGGGTGGGCCAGGCTCTTGACATCGTCCGGAATGACGTACTCCCTGCCCTCTGACGCAGCCCAGGCCCGCGCGGCTCTTTGCAGGTAGAGGGCCGATCTGGGGGAGGCCCCCAGAAGAACCTCGGGATGGCGCCTGGTCGCCTCGACCACGTCGATGATGTATGCCTTGATCGCTGGCGCCACCTGGACATGTCGGGCCACCTCGATCATCCCTATGAGTTCATCCGCCGACACCACCGGCTCCAGGTCGATGAAGGTCGATCGCATGCCGTGCGTCTCGAGCATCTCGAGTTCTTTGTCCCGACTTGGATAACCAACGGCGACCCGCATCATGAATCGGTCCAGTTGCGCTTCGGGCAGGGGATAGGTGCCCTCGTGCTCGATCGGGTTCTGGGTAGCGACGACCATGAAAGGTGGCGCCAGGGGCCGAGTGACCCCGTCGACGGTGACCTGCCGTTCCTCCATCGCTTCCAGCAAGGCTGCCTGGGTCTTGGGGCTCGCCCGGTTGATCTCGTCGCCGACCACGACATTGGCGAATATGGCTCCCGGTTTGAACACGAATTCCGAAACCTGGCGGTCCCAGATCGAAACTCCGGTGACGTCGGAGGGAAGCAGGTCAGGTGTGAACTGGATCCGGTTGAAGTCACAATCGATGGAGCGGGCGAGGGATTTGGCGAGCAAGGTCTTGCCGACGCCGGGGACGTCCTCGATCAAGACGTGCCCTTCGGCGACCAGGCACAGCAAGATCTGCTCGATCGGCTGGCGCTTGCCCTGGATGACCTTTTCGATATTGGTGGCGATGCCGCTGAAGCGGTTGGCGAACCAGTCGACGTCGCTGGCGGTGGCGGTGGTCATGCAGTGGAGCTCAATTCCCTCGAGTGATTTGGCGATTTGAGTGTTGCGTCGAGGACATGCCAGCGTTCGGCCCGGCCAATCGCGACCTCATGTCGAAAGCCCTCCGTTCATGTCCAAATGCCCCCTGGCGCCCTGGAAACCATCAAGTAGCCTGAACCATATTCAGGGGTGGATGCAAAGGAGGCGTTGGTGAGCAATCGCCAGGGTTGGGCGACAAACGGGCTCGAGGCCGTCCGCACAGCGTGGGCGGTCCGGTCGCGGCGGTGGTGGTCCCGCCCACCGTTGTTGCCGGTTCCGGACCGCGCCTACCTGCGGTGGCGTGCTTTCACCGCCTACGGCGACCCTGATGCTTCGATCGTCAGCGCCGACCTCGCCTCTTTCCTGTCGTGGCGGACTGGATTTCGACGGTATGTGAGGAGCATCCGATGACTGTGACCGGCCTTCGCCAACGCCTAGAGAACCTCGAGGGAGTCGCCAGCATTCATCTCGAACTAGCCGAGTCCGGCCTTTCCGGCATCAGGGTGACTCTGATCGAAGGGGCCGACGAAGCCAATGTCCTCGAGAGGATCAGATCGATGCTCGTGACCTACGGCTTGCGCTCTCCGGGCCGGGTCGAGGCGGAGAGTCTCAAGGCGGGTCACGAGACGGCGGCGATCAATCACATCGAAACGTCAATCACACCCGAAGGCGACGGGATGCGGGTCGAGGTCCGCGGTGACGGGCGGAGTGTGGTCCGCCTGGTCGACGCCACTCCTCTCGCCGCCGCCGTGGCGGTAGCCGAGGGGCGGGCGATTCTCGAAGGAAAGTCGACACCCCAGGTGCTCTGGATCGGGCTCGACATCATTGGAGAGTGGAAGATCCTCACCGTGCTCGTCAAGAGTGACGGCGAAACCGCCAGGGTGGGCTCGGCAGTAGTGAACTCCGGGTGGGCCGAGGCGCTCGACGAAGCGGTGGCAAAAGCCTCGTAGCGGCCGCCGGGCGTGAATGGTTAACGCAGCCCGCCGGTTCGGTCGAGGCGGAATGTCACCTGTCTCTTCGTGGGTGGTGGGGAGTCAGGGCCAGAACGAAGTCGGACTCCCCGACCGAACTGCCGATACAGCGGGAGCCACCCGCCAAATTACGGGGGTCGCCGACGGGCCATATCGTCGAGGAGATCGGCTGTCTCCCAGCTAATCTCGCCGTCGAGTCTCATGGTTAGGTCGCTGATCCTCAATGCAACCTACGAACCACTGTCAGTGGTCCCAAGTCGCCGAGCGGTGGTGCTGGTTGCGCGGGGCCGGGCAGTCGTCGTGGCCCATCGGGACGAAGTCTGGAACTCGGCGTCGTTCTCGATCCAGGTGCCGTCGGTCGTCAAGCTCGCTTCATATGTGAAGGTGCCCTATGAACGATCGATTCCGGTGAGCCGCCGGGCCGTGTTCGGTCGTGATGGACATCGCTGTCAGTACTGCGGCAGTGCGGCGGAAAGCCTCGACCATGTGATGCCGCGGTCGCGCGGTGGGGAACACACCTGGGAAAACGTGGTGGCGTGTTGTCGTCGCTGCAACATGCACAAGGGGGACAAGCTTCCCTCGGAGGTCGGGCTTCATCTCTCGCGTCGGCCTACCGCCCCGCATCGGTACGGGTGGATCTACGCCAGCGCCGGATACACCGTGGACCCAAGCTGGCAGCCGTTCTTGCTCAGCGCCTGAGGCGCTGGTGCGTGGTGGTGGGGGTGCGTGGTCTCGTTTAAATCGAGGATCAGCGAAGATATGGAAGTCCCTGCTCGTGCCCCCAAATTTGGCGCGCCACGATCAGGTCTGGACGAAATCTGGCCGAGGACGAACGCCTGCGATTCGCCACGCGCCAGATTTGCCAGGAACCGTTCGCCGCGAGCCAAATTTCAATAGTCGACTTAGGGCTCGAAGCCGTTTGGCATTCTCAAACTCGGCGCCATCCACTTTCGTCGGGGATTTCGTTCGTTCCGACGTCTGACGTCTGACGTCTTGCGTCTGACAGATCTCCCGGCTCAGACGCACACACACGCAACACGCAACACGCACCACGCACTACCCGCTCTTCCCACCCCCGTTGCCCCGTTCTGGGACCCGGTGGGTCACAGTTGTTGACAAGTGGGGGAAAGTGG
>DATEEG010000223.1:0-3568 GCA_035281305.1 Acidimicrobiia bacterium
AGGGCTGCTCAAAACCGCAGTCGACCTGGGTGCCAACGCAGACGCGGAAGCGATGCGGATGCTCGACGATGCCGACATCTCCGCCTGGGCCCGTAATCGGGTCGTGGCGGAAGCAATGGTGGAGATGACGAAAGTCGCCACCGACCTGGGGATAGACATTGCTTTCATCAAGGGGGTGTCGACCGAAGCCCGGTGGTACAGCCGGTTGGGCGAGCGCCCTACCTGGGACCTCGACGCCGTGCTGGCCCCCTGGCACCGGCACCGGGCGCCTGAACTCGTGGCGGCACTCCAACCGACCCATTCGATGCTGCCTCACCTCGAGTCGATCCTCAAGAAGGACCGGCTGCAATCGATCGACCTGGGGTACCGGAGCCTCCCGGTAGACCTCCACCTGGATGCGCTCAAATTCGAGCTGGCCGAATCCCGATACCCCGAACGCATCTGGGAAGGGCTCCAGACCCTCGATCTCGAGCATGGATCTGTCCGGGTGTTCGACCCCGCCGCCAGCCTCTTCCTGGGCGCCCTCTCGGTCAACAAGGACCGGTTCCGACACCTGATCGGCCACTCGGACCTCGTTCGGATCCAGTCGGATCCCTCGATAGACCTCGCCCGATGTGAAACCTTGGCAAAAGGGGAGGGAATGGTGGTTCCGCTCGGGGCCACCCTGGCCGCGGTCTGGTCCGACCTGGGAATCACCGGCAAGCACGCCACTGTGACCTACCGGGCGTGGGACGTCCTCTGGGGCCAATCGATCCGACTGCTCGGTGAGGAGGCGAAGGTGCGCTTCCGATACCGCCAGAGTCTCATTCCGCTATTCGATCTTCGCCGCTGGCCCGAGGTGATCGCCTCCTGGAGACGTCGACTCCTACCCTCGAAAGCACTCCTCGACCATTGGTACCCACACCTGCGCGGTCCGTACCTGGCTCGAATCGTTTCCGGCCGGATCTCACGACGCCTTCAGCGGCATCGGCAGCGCCAGGCCCTGCGACCGGGACCTTGAGCACATCATCCCGGCTTTGGTGAGCGCAGTCGGGCTCAGCGGTCGCGATGCTGGCGGGCCGCTTCCTGCTGTTCCCAGGTCCCTCGTCCCAGGATCGTCGCTCCGTGACGCACCAACTCGGACCCCGAGTAGCCCCCGGCCAGAGCTTTCAACCCCACTCTCAAGGCCCGAGCGGAAGCCTTGCGGAATCTGATGGCTCGGGGTGAGCCGGTCGTTACATATCGCGCTCTGATGGCCCGGCCCTCAGCACCGCTGGCAGCACGCAGCCTGGTGTTTTTCTGTTCCGGGTAAAACCTCATCCGGGACCAATTCCGGCGTACGTGTCGAGGAGTGGTGACATCGGCGAATCGGATCCAAAGGTCGGCGTCCATCGCCAGGTCGAACGTGGCATCCAGCCCACCGACTTGCCGGTACAGGTCGCCCCGCCAGAACGCGGAGGGCTGCGGGATGTAGTTGTGGTCGTACATCCACACGAACCGGTTCCATCGATGTTCCCGCTTCGGTTTGAAAGGTCGCCCTTCGGCGTCGATCCAGGTGCTGTCGCCGTAGATGAACTGCACCTCGGGATGAGCGTCGAAGAATTCGGCAACCTCGTAGAGCGTGTTTGGTTCGAACAGGTCATCCGAGTTGAGCCAGCACCAGATGTCCCCTGTGGCACGGTTGAAACCCTTGATCAGGGCATCGGTTTGTCCATCGTCCGGTTCGGATACCCAATACGCCACTCGATCGCCGTAGCCCTTGATGATGTCGACGCTTCCGTCGGTTGAGCCCCCATCGATGATGATGTGTTCGAGGTTCGGGTAGCCCGAGCCATGGATGCTCTGCATCGTCGCGTCGATGAATTGAGCCTGGTTGAACGACGGGGTCACGACCGAGATCTTCGGGTGAACCTTCACGGCATCCATCCGATCGTCGACAACCTGGTGGGCAACAACGAATCCTTCAAGCGAGCCCGAAGGTCTGATCCTGGAGGGCCCGCAGGCGATCCACCTCCCGATCCGGCGGAACGTCGACATCGTCGATGGTGATCATCTGATCGGCCGGCACCGAGCGCCGCATCCGGCAGCCGTCCGTCAGGCCCATCGGTAGGGCTCGCTGACTGCGAGCAACCGCGACATTGTCGATCATGCCATAGCAGCTGAACCCTCCGATTCCATCCAGGATTGCCCCGGATTCGAGATCGGTCTTGGCGAACGTCACGACCTCGGCCCTGGGGGGGCCGCTCGGTGCGATGGCCGCGTCCCCGAACAGGACGGCCCGCGCCACGCTCAGCGGTGCCTCGAGGTGGGTGAGATGAAACGGGCGATAGAAGACGTGGAAGGGGCCCTCGCCCATTTTGAAGTACTGCATGTAGGCCCGGCGTTCCTTGTCGTCGTCGAATCCCACGACGAATGCCCCCGAACCCGGCTCCGCTCCGAGCACATAGTCGACGAGGGGGTTCTGCAACAGGGCATCGAGATCGAACAATTCCAACACGTCTTTCACGTGGGCACACCGGTGCCCCGTCATGCCTCGCTGCGCGACCGAGAACCCGGTGGCGTTGACGAGCACCGAAGCCTCCATCGACATTTTGGTGCCGTCGGCGAACGAGGTCACCATCTTTGCCCTTTGACCGTGCTGGTTGGCGAAGCCCAGCTGAGTTTCCGGATTGCGGTGCGGGTCGTAGAAGCCTTTGACGTTGCCAGCCAGGACGGGCCGATACCCGATGCTGCGGACAAAACGCACCAGATTCATGGCGACGGCCGGTTCGTCGCCGTCGGCGTTGCTTATGACCACCCCTGCCTCGTCGGCCATCACCTTGAGGATCGGGCCAACGGTCGCGTCCAGTTCTGCGTTCACCAGGATCAGGTGCTTGCGGCCTTCGATCGCCGCCACAGCGGTGCGAGCACCGTATTCGACCTCACCGGTGGCTTCGAGAATCGCCTCGACCGAGGGGGTCCGGCAGAGCAGAACGGGGTCCGAAACGACCACCCGCTGACCCTTTTCCAGGGCTCGATCTACTTCAGCCTGGGAGGAGGCTTGCACGACGGTGTCGCCCACCCCGCATGCCTCGAAGACCTCGGCTGCCCGATCAACGGTGCGGTTGGCAATTGCAACGACGTCCATTCCGACCATCGATTCGATCATCTGCCTGGTCATGCCCTTGCCCATGTAACCGGCGCCGACGACTCCGACCCGGATCGGATTCCCATCCATTTGTCGCTTGGCGAGCGCCGAATCGACGATGATCACGCTTCCTCCGTTTCAACATCGACTAGAGGCCAGTTGAGATCCTGGTCCGACATGGGGCCGGGCGCCCGGGGCCAATCGATGCCTATCGCCGGGTCGTTCCACCTCACCCCCGTGGCCGCACCGGCATCGTAGGGGCGACTGGTGAGATACCAAAGGTCGGTACCCGGAGCCAGGGTCTGATAGCCGTGAGCGGTTCCAGGTGGCATCAAGAGGGCGCGCCGGTTGGCCGCGGTCAACTCCACTCCCACCCATTCCAGCCGGGTGGGTGAGCCTGGCCTCAGATCGACGGCAACATCGAACAATGCCCCGGAGCCGCACCACGCCAGCTTCGCCTCG
>DATEEG010000224.1:0-6818 GCA_035281305.1 Acidimicrobiia bacterium
TGGTCGTGGTAGGCCCGTCCGGAAGCGGGAAGTCGAGCGCCGTTCGCGCCGGGCTGGTCCCGGCATTGAGAGAGGGAAGAGTGCCCGGGTCCGAGCGATGGATCGTGACCACGATGATGCCGGGACGTCATCCGTTCGAACAGCTCGAAGCCGCGCTGTTACGGGTTTCCCGGCTTCCCCTGCAAGGAGTCTTGGAGCAATTGACCGAGAGCGAGGCCGGCCTATTACGAGTGGCGCTCAGAATGACGGTCGAGGGGTCAGCCGAGCTCTTGCTGGTAATAGACCAGTTCGAAGAACTCTTCACCCTTTCCACCGAACGAACCCGTCGGAGATTTCTCGAGAACCTGGTCACGGCAGTGACCGACCCTCGCAGTCGAGTACGCGTTGTAGTGACCCTTAGGGCGGACTTCTACGACCGTCCCCTGCTCTCGCATCGATTCGCGCCGGTTTTTGCTTCCAGCGTTGTCAACGTCTTGCCGATGTCCCCCGCCGAACTCGAGGCAGCCATCGTCGAGCCGGCCGCCGGGGTGGGGGTCAAGGTCGAGTCCGCGCTGCTGGCCCAACTGATCGCCGATGTGGGCGATGAGGCGCAGGCGCTGCCGCTCCTGCAATACACGTTGACCGAACTCTTTGGAAGCCGCCGGGGAGCGAACCTCGACGATCGGTCCTATCAAGAGTTGGGAGGCTTGGAAGGTTCTCTGAGCGCCCGCGCCGACCAGCTTTACGAGGCGTTGAGTGCCGACGCCCGCGAAGCCGCGAAGAAGCTCCTGCTCCACCTGGTGCGGTCGGACCGAGGCAGTGAGCCCACGCGTCGAAGGATCGCTCTCGAGGACTTGCGTCAGCTAGGCGACATCGATGAAGTCCTCGGCGGCTTCATTGCTAATCGTTTGCTCACCGCCGATCGCGACGCTCTCACCGGCAAAGCCACGATTCAGGTGACCCACGAGGCATTGCTCGGAGGATGGGATCGGTTGCGAGAATGGATCGACGACCACTCCATAGACCTGCAACGCCGGTCAGCCCTTTCCGCCGCGGCCGCCGAGTGGAAAGCCTCTGGGGATGATCCCGATTACCTGCTCACCGGTGGCCGGCTCACCCAGCTCGAGGCCTGGAGCCGGGAAACGACGATGGCGCTGGCGCCCGTGGAAAGCGCCTTCCTGCGGGCGAGCCTCGACAGGCGGTCTTTGCCTCCGATCGCTTTCGTGTCGGAAGGCCCGGGCCGGGGCGACAGCTCCTTTCGCGATGCTCTTGGAGTCGGGTTTGACCTTGCCGCCGCAGAACTGGGCAAGGGCGTGGTGGCCGAATACGTCGTGCACTGGTGGCAAGCTCACACCGAGGTCAAACGACTCGCCGAGGGCGGAGTCCGGGATTTTCTGCTCATGGCCGGGTTCGCAGGAAGCCTCCTCGATGAGTTGGCTTCGGAATTGCCAGACAACCGCTTTGCCCTGATCGACTGGTTCGGTGAGCGGCCCAACGTCCAGTACGTGAACTTCGCTGCGCACGAAGGTTCCTTTCTGGTCGGTGCGATTGCGGCCCTCCGGTCTCGAACCAACACGATCGGTTTTGTTGGCGGTATGCCCTCTCCTCTCATCCTCAATTTCCAGGCCGGTTTCGAAGCCGGAGCCCGACACGTGCGGCCGGATGTTGCAGTCCTCGTCGAGTATCTAGCTCCGGAGTGGGACTACAGCGGATTCGATAGCAAGGCGCTCGGCCAGGCCAAGACCGAGCCGCTTTACCAGGCCGGTGCGGATGTGGTCTATCACGCGGCAAGCAAGTCCGGCCACGGTGTCTTCGAAGCGGCCCGGGTCGAAAGTGCTCGCCAGGGTCGGCACCTGTGGGCGATCGGCGTAGACACCGACGAGTATTCATCGGTTCTCACCGAGCCCAACGTCACCCTTGGCGGTCCCGACCCTCGATCGTGGCGGCCGCACATTCTGACTTCCATGATCCTGCGGTGGGACATCGCCGCCCACACCGTGATCACCGAATTCGCCTCCGACCAATTCCGCCCGGGACTAAGGATGTTCCGGTTGGCCGATGAGGGTGTCGGCTATTCCGCCAGCGGCGGGTTCATCGATGACCTGGTGCCCGCCATCGAGGATCTCAAGGCCCGGATCATCACCGGTGAGATCGTCGTTCCCGAGGTCCCACCAGGGCCTAGCTAGCTCGGGCGTGGCGCCCGGGGCGAACGACATCTGATCGAGTATCCCGTCCGGATCGCAAGCGGCCCACCCGAGGGCGCCAGGGCCGGGATGGAAATGCCTGGCTTTGATAGGTGTGACATCTGTCACCTCGATTTCGTGATCGATCTCACTACCGGTCGCACTGGTCATTCCGCATGATCAGTGCCAGGAGGTAGCAGATGGAATATGTGCTCGAAGTACGAGGTCTCGTACACAGATACGGTGACCACACGGCACTCGCCGGCGTCGATCTGACTGTCAAGTCGGGGGAGTGTGTCGCACTTCTCGGCCCAAATGGAGCCGGTAAGACGACCCTCGTCCGCAACGTGATCGGGTTGATCCAAGGCGAGGCCGACCTCATCGAAGTGGCAGGTGGCGACCCTCGTAGGGCCGAAACCCGCCGCAAGCTCGGTGTCGTCCAACAGGCGGTCGGGTTTCCGCGGTCACTCACCGTCGGCGAGATCGTCAGCGGTGCCGCCGCTCGCCGGGGTTGTCCCCCGGAAGCAGCGACCCACGCCATCGCCGAGATGGGCCTGGCCGGCCTCGAGAAACGGCGGGCGGCCAAGCTCTCCGGCGGTCAGCAGCAGCGGCTGCAGCTCGCAATGGGGCTTGTTGCGGATCCGGTTCTACTGGTGCTGGACGAGCCCACCGAGGGGCTCGATGTGGAAGCACGGCGCCGGTTCTGGAACACGATTCGGCGACGTCTCGACAACGGAGCCGGCGTGCTCATCACGACGCATATCGTCGACGAGGCGGCCGCGGTCGCCGATCGGGTAGTTGTGGTTGATCGCGGGCGAGTGGTCGCGGAAGGGACGCCAGACGAGCTGCGTCGGACGCTCCCCAACCGTCGCGTCTCAGTCCGGACGAAGGTACCGGTGAGCGTGATCAGAGCGCTCGACGCGGTGGAAGCGGTGGAGCTTCGTGACGGCCGCACCGTGATCGCAACAACCGACAGTGAGCAGGTCGTGAGGACACTGCTCGACCTCGACCCCGAGGCCAGCGATTTGACCGTGGCGACGGCGAGCCTCGAAGAGTTCCTCGTCGCGATGACCCACCATGAGGAGGTATTGATATGAACACGAGAGTCTTTCGGTTTGAGGTGCGAGACGAGATTCTGGGAATCGTCAGGGAGCCGACCGCCCTCTTCTTTACGGTGCTGGTGCCCGTGGCATTCTTTGCACTGTTCGCAACGATGTTCGGCGGCGACCGCGGCTTCGGCGTCGAGTCGTTGGCCACGTACGGGGCGTTTGGTGTGTTGTCCGTGGTCCTGACGAACCCGGGTGTCAGCCTCGCCGATGCGAGAGAGCGAGGCTGGCTCCGCGTCAAGAGGGCGGACGGCACGCCGCTGGGCGTGACACTGTCTGCCAAAGTGACGGCGGCCCTGCCGTACGCGATCGTCACCCTGGCAGGGATAACCCTGGTCGCCCGCCTCAGCGCCGGACCCCTGAACGGGCTCCAGGTGCTGCGGGTCGTCGCTGTGCTGGTACTCGGATCCTTGCCATTCAGCCTGTTCTCACTGGCTGTGGGAGCGAGGTTCAGTACCAACGCCGCTACGTCGGTGCTCAACGCGGTGTTGATTCCTTCGGTAATCGTCTCAGGCCTCTGGTTCCCGCTCGAGATGCTCCCGACATGGCTCGGAGACGTCGCGGTCTACCTCCCGCCCTATCACCTCGCACAGTTGGCGCTGGCGCAGGTCGAAGGCGGAGCGGTGTGGGGTCACGTCGCCTATCTCGTGGGAACAACGATCGTGGGAGCGATCGCTGCAGCGTGGGCGTATCGTTCCGCCGACGTGTGAACGACCCGACAGTCAGAGCGGAAGCGTGAACGATACGACGGCCGGAATCTTGAAGTCGGAACGCCTCGACCCGGGGCGTTCCGGTTTCTCGCGTTGGGCACCCCTGGTCTTCTTCGCCTTCATCCTCACCGGGCCGATCTTCTCCCCCGACTCCGATCCCCAGGATTGGGTTCTTGCTGTCGGAGTCGTTGCCGTCGCGCTCCCGACGTTTGTGGTTTCGGAATTACGAGGTTGGGACGTCGGGGGAGCAGCAGTCTTGATGGTGCTGGCACTCGCGACGGCACCCTTCGACTCGACAGCAATCATGGCGCTGCCCATCTACGCGGCCGCCCTGGTGGCCGGGTCCGCCTCAAAGGCGACGCTTCGCCTCAGACTGTCGGTGATCACCCTTCTCACCCTGACCGGTCTCTTCCTGAGCTCGATCCCTTGGCCGTTTCGGATTTTCATACTCATCCCGGTGATCATGACCTGGGTCATCGGTTCCGCCGTATTCCACGATGTGTCACGGGACCACCGAGCGGTCGCGCTCCAGGCCGAGAACCGCCGGGTCGCTCATCTCGCCACCATCGCCGAGCGAGAACGGCTCGCTCGCGACGTCCACGACATCGCGGGCCAGGCCCTGACCGCCATCATCGTGCGAAGCCAGCTCGTCAAGAGGCTGGCCCCGTCGGACCAGGGTCGCGCCACGGAGGAAGCCGATAAGGTGGAACGCATAGCCCGTGATGCCCTGTCTTCGATCAGGGAGAGCGTCGCGGGGTGGCATCAGGCGTCGCTGCTCGACGAACTTGCCGTCGCCGGCGATGCGCTTGCGGCGGCCGGCACCGAGTTGAAGACGTTCGGAGATTGGGACGTCGATCTGGCCCCCTCGGTCGAGAACGTATTGGCGCTGGGACTTCGGGAGGCGGTCACCAATGTTCTGCGCCATGCCAACGCCAGGACGGTGGTGGCCCGACTCGACAGCCAGGACGGGGGGGTATCAGTGACGGTGACGGACGACGGGATCGGACCCAGCAAGGGAACCGGCTCGGGAATCCAAGGCATGCGCGACCGGGTGATCGCCGCAGGTGGCACCCTTAGGTTCGGACCCGGGGTGACAGGCGGGACTGAGCTACGGATCGACATGCCATTCGGTGGAAGTTCTTCATGATCCGCGTCGTCCTCGCCGAAGACCAGGCCATGGTGCGAGGAGCCTTCGCGGGGCTCCTCGACCTCGAGCCGGACATCGAGGTAGTCGCGGTCGCCGAAGACGGCGAGCAGGGTTTGGCAGCTGTCACGGAGCATCAGCCGGACATCCTTCTCACCGACATCGAAATGCCGGGGATGACGGGACTCGAGCTGGCTTCTCGCCTCAAGGACCATCCGAAAGTGCGCGTCGTCATCGTGACCACCTTCGCCCGAAGCGGCTATCTGCGGCGGGCGCTCGACGCCGGGGTGTCCGGATATGTCCTCAAAGACTCGCCCATCGAAGATCTAGCCGAAACCCTCAGGCGGGTGGCAGCGGGCCATCGTGTAATCGCCCCGGAGCTCGCAGTGTCCGCATGGACCGGCAGCGACCCCCTCACCGACCGCGAGCGAGAAGTCCTGCGAGAGGTCGGTGAAGGCCATCCCAACTCTGAGATCGCACTGAGGCTCCATCTCGCCGAAGGAACCGTACGCAACTACCTATCGTCTGCCATCCTCAAGCTTGGGGCCCGAAACCGTACCGAGGCTTTCGCCAAGGCCCAGCAAATGGGATACCTGTAGCCCAGGGCCGGCTCGTGGAACCGGTCGTCGCAGTCATCTCTCCCACATGGCACACCGGACCTGGCGCATGGCGAAATAGGTCCGAACCCACTCCCTGATCAGAAAAGAGTGAGGCCGTTCCTCTCATGTGGCTCTTTGCTCGCCTGTTCGGAACTCGCGGACCGTCGTCGCCCATACGCCGACGGCGATTGCATAGACAACTGTCACCATCCCCCCGAGGGTCAGGGCCAGGCTGGCTCCGAGCAATCCGCTCAACCAGCCCATCTGGAGGTCGCCTAGGGCAGGACCTCCCTGGGCAGACATGCTGTACAAGGCGCTAACTCGGCCCATGAGCCGGTCCGGCGTTGCCAGCAGAATCCCGGCGTGTCGCAATGTTGTGCATACGGCATCGCAGACACCGAGACCCGCGGCGGCCGCGAACGCCATCGCAAGCGAATCGCTTTTGGCAAGAAGAACTGCCGAGACTCCATAGCCTATGGTCCCGGCCACGATGAGCCGACCCGCGGGGGAGGAGAGGGCCACCAGCCGATAGACCACCACACCCCCCACAAGCGCCCCAACCGGTGGCGCGCCGGCGAGAAGCCCGTAACCGGCAGGGCCGACGTCAAGTACCTCCACCGTCAAGGCCGGCAATACGACCCGATATGCCGCGAAGATCATCGCTGACAGGTCGAGACCTAGAAGGTGGAGGATCAGAGGGCGATCTTTGACGAAGCGGGCTCCTTCGCTGATGCTCGAGACGAAGGTCATCGCACTCGGCTCCGGTTGTACATGCGGGATCCGCAGGAATGCCACGATCACAATGAGGGCGAGGAAGCTCACGGCATCGACGGAGTACATGAGTCCTGGTCCGCCGATCCCGATGAAGAGGCCACCGAGGGCAGGCCCCACCAGTTTGCTGATCTCTGCGAACGGATTCATGAGCGCCGCCCCTGCCACCAGGTCCTCGGGTGGGAGCAGAGCAGGGAGGATGGCTCGGCGAACGGGCCGGTCGAAGGCCGCGGCAGCAGCCGTGTTGACGAAAGCGGATACCAGAATGTGCCAGGGCTCGACGACACCTGCGAGTGTCACCAGAGCCACGGCGAGACTGGCGAGCA